>NZ_VWWM01000150.1:0-685 GCF_011752945.1 Paraburkholderia sp. Cy-641 | reverse complement strand
AAACTGCATCTGGCGATGCTTTGCCGATTGCGTGAGCATGACCAGATTGATTGGGAACGGGCAAGTCTTGATGCCGCCAGTGTTTCCAGCCCCCGGGGGGCCAGGAAACCGGCCCTAACCCGACAGAGCGGGGCAAGCTCGGGTCGAAACGGCACATCGTCGTAGATGCGCGCGGCATTCCGTTGGCCATCACGGTCACGGGTGCTAACCAGACGACCGAGCACAATAATGAAAACACACTGAGCTACTGAGAAATACCGCTCTGTATCGTGGCAAATCACGGCCAGCCCTTCAAATTAGCTTCCAGCACTAGAGGTATGCGTCTCGCAAATTCTTCTGGTCTATAAAGAACGATGCCAAGTTGGGCTGAGAAAGGTATCGCAATTGATATTGATACCGGCCTCGATTGCATGTGTAGATGAATCGATATTGGCATCATGCGTCCGGAATCCTCGTCGAGGTCCTTGCTACCCTGAAGGGGTGAATCGTCGCGTGCTACCGGCTTATCAGCCAGGACGACGAATTCATCAGGATTAAGCGCTGACCGGTTACGCGGACGCACAGCGGGCTGGGCAGCACTGGATGCAACTGCGCCGGGAGCGATGGAGAACGGGCGGCATGACGCGGCCGGTACGTTGCCGCACGGGAAGTACCGGTGTCCACACGGGAGTCACGCATGGCCCCG
>NZ_VWWM01000149.1:0-779 GCF_011752945.1 Paraburkholderia sp. Cy-641 | reverse complement strand
GCGCCGAGGAACGGCAGGATCGCGAAGAAGCCGATCTTGAGCCACGCCATATGACGCTCGGTGACCAGATAGGTCGGAAACCACGTGAGAAAGAACACCACGGTCGAGTTGCCGGCGAACTGGCCGATCGCGGCACCCCAGATTTCACGGCGACGCAGCAGGCGTCCGACGTCGTGCCACGAAAACGGCCGCTGTGCGTCGGTAGCCGTCGACAGACCGCCGCCCGCGCCGATGTACTCGCGCTCCGCGTCGTTCATCGTGCGCGACTCGTGCGGCTCGTGATAGCGCAGCCACCACACGACCGAGAACGCGAGGCCGACCGCGCCGACGATCACGAACATCGCGCGCCAGCCGAATGACTCGATGATCCAGAACAGCAGCGGGCTGAACACGGCAAGGCCGATGTACTGCCCCACCTGATAAATGCTCGTCGCGCGTGCGCGTTCGCGCTGCGGAAACCAGTGGCCCACCACGCGGCTATTCGCGGAGAAGCAGGGCGATTCCGCTACGCCGAGTCCGAGGCGATAGATCATCAGCGAAATCAGTCCTCCTGAGAGTCCGTTCAGGATGATGAAGGCCGACCAGCCCGAGACCGCGAGGAAATAGGTCTTTTTCGCGCCGATGCGGTCGAGCAGCAGGCCGGCCGGAATCTGCGAGAGCGTGTAGGTCCACGAGAAAGCGGAGAACACGATGCCCATCACGCCGGCCGACAGGCCAAGTTCCTTCGTGAGGCTCGGCGCGGCGATGCCGAGCACCGTGCGATCGAGGTAGTTGATGAC
>NZ_VWWM01000148.1:0-241 GCF_011752945.1 Paraburkholderia sp. Cy-641 | reverse complement strand
TTACCGTTGTAAGCTGACCATTAGAATATCTTGCTGTATATCTACCACCGATGTCGTGCTGTATACCTATAACAGTAGTACATACTGAGTACATACACGTTCACAGACTATCACGTTAGTCTCATCCTACACCTCTCACATCTAGTGCCTCAGCCTTCACGTAATTAAGATGTCTATTATTACTAGTTCATAATTCCTTATGATTTTCGTTTTTTTTTTTTTTTTTTTTTTTTAATGCTCC
>NZ_VWWM01000147.1:0-236 GCF_011752945.1 Paraburkholderia sp. Cy-641 | reverse complement strand
AAAAAAAAAAATCATACATCCCTCCACTCATCCTTTTATCTCCCTTTAGCCCCATACGTACTGACTCTACGTTATGTTACTTTCTCGCCTTCACTCGTGACACATGCATCATTCATATTATGTTCTATCCTTACTCATCTGCAACCCACCATGTCACATCACTTCGGTCGCTATCCTAACTCCTTGCTGTCGTGAGCTTCATCGTCATACAGCGACTGCATACTGTCACTGAATTC
>NZ_VWWM01000146.1:0-804 GCF_011752945.1 Paraburkholderia sp. Cy-641 | reverse complement strand
ACGTCGCGGTCGGCATCTCGGGGGCGATCCAGCATCTGGCGGGCATGAAGGACTCGAAGGTGATCGTCGCGATCAACAAGGACGAGGAAGCGCCGATTTTCAGCGTCGCCGATTACGGTCTGGTCGGTGACCTGTTTACCCTTGTACCGGAATTCACAGCAGCATTATAGTTTGACACTTAGAGGTCGGTTCAAAGGCTTTTCTCAGCTCGTCTGAATATGTTCCAGCAGACGAGCGAGCAGCCAAGTTTCAAGAACGCTTCGTGAATGTCGGCACGTCGCTCGAAGCGCATGCGTAGACGACAGAAATTATGGAGCCAGTGAGGGCTGCAGCGGCGTAAGCAGATAACTCCCGCGCCGTTGTCCATGCGCTTGGCTCGTGGCGTACTCGCATCATAAAAGCAAAGGGGCATACCGTTGGTCGTATGCCCCTTGTGTCGCTGTTGCATGAACTCAGACCGTGCCGTCGGCTTTTTTGCCCCAGCCGCTTTCCTGTTCAGTCGCTCACTGCGCCCTTATGTGCCGGTTTTGCGAGCGCTGCGAATTTGGCCAGCGCGCCCCTTGTGTAACGCGGCTTTGGCTGTTGCCATGCGGCGCGGCGGCGCGCCAGTTCGGCGTCGTCGATGTTCAGTTGCAGCAGCAGCTGGTGTGCGTCGATCGTGATCGAATCGCCTTCCTGCACGAGCGCGATCGTGCCGCCGACGAACGCTTCTGGCGCAACGTGCCCGACTACCATGCCCCACGTGCCGCCCGAGAAGCGGCCGTCGGTGATGAGCCCGACCGATTCGCCGAGCCCCTTGCCGAT
>NZ_VWWM01000145.1:0-861 GCF_011752945.1 Paraburkholderia sp. Cy-641 | reverse complement strand
TAGAGCGTGTTAGGCACTTTGGATAATGGGCACGGCATGAACAAGCATGAGCATAGCGAAGACGACGAAATGCAAGCCTGCCAGGGTTTCGGGCAGGCGTTCGTAGTCGCGTGCCAGCCGCCGGAAGCGATTGAGCCATCCGAAGCTGCGCTCGACCACCCAGCGACGCGGCAACAGCACGAAGCCTTTCTTCGCCTCGGGCAGTTTGATGACCTGCAACTCCATGCCTTCGTCGCGGGCTGCCTGCGCCGCCGTGTCGCCCGTATAGCCCTGGTCAGCAAAGGCGAGTTTTACCGTCTGACCGGTGACATGCTGAACCTGACGCGCAAGCTCGCCCACCTGTGCACGCTCCTGCTCGTTGGCCGGCGTAATGTGCACCGCGAGCAGCAGGCCCAGCGTGTCGACGGCCATATGGACTTTGCTGCCTCGCTTGCGCTTGTGACCGTCATAGCCCGCGCGCGGTCCGCTTTCGCACGTGGACTGCAACGTGCGTCCATCCAGAATCACCGCACCGGGCTGGCCCTGGCGCTCCTGTGCCACGCGCAACACCGAACGCAAATCGCTGACCATCGCCTCGAAGCAACCCGCGTTGAGCCAGCGCTGTGTTTGCTGGTAGACCAGCTCCCACGGCGGGAAGTTGGTCGGCAGCATGCGCCACGATGCACCGGCGCGTGCCATCCAGCGCAGTGCGTTGAACATTTCGCGCAGCTCATATCGGCGCTGTGGCGCGTCTTCGCTCATCAGGACGAGGTACGGAGCGGCAAAGCTCCACTCCTCGTCCGATACATCTGTTGGGTACGGTTTGCGTTCTGGCATTGCGCCAGGTTACCAGGTTTGGCACAAAGTGCCTAACACGCTCTA
>NZ_VWWM01000144.1:0-414 GCF_011752945.1 Paraburkholderia sp. Cy-641 | reverse complement strand
GGCCGCCGTACTTGACCGACAGACGCAGCACCGCGCCGACCAGTTCGAGTTCGCGCACGCCGTAGATCACCGCGACCTGCGAGAGCGCGCGATCGATCTCGATGCCGGTACGCAGCATCCGCGAGACATAGTCGAGACATTCGCGCAGCGGCGCCTCGGTGTTTTGCAGCGCGGCCTGGAATGCGGCGGGCACGCTGTTGCCGAGCGTGATGAGCCGCACGATGCCGTCGAGAAAGAGCGGCAGCTGCCGCACGATCAGCTGGCGACGCTTGTTCGCGCGCATCGACAGCAGGAAATAGAAGAACATCGCGCACACGACGAGCGCGGCGCACACCGCGAGCAGGCCGCCGACGATGGCCGCCCACCCGCACAGCAGCAGCACGAGCACGCAGCAGATCGCGAGCGGCACTTTGA
>NZ_VWWM01000143.1:0-233 GCF_011752945.1 Paraburkholderia sp. Cy-641 | reverse complement strand
AAAAAAAAAAAAAAAAAAAAAAAAGATAAAACACTGATTATCAAAACAGGTAATGACTCAGAGAGTAGTGAGCATGCATAGGATAGCATGACAGTGATACTCTCTACACAGGCAGATGTTGTTGGTGATACCATACATCGCGATGTCACATACAAAGTCGTGAACGCATCATTCGCGTTCGCCATCTCGGCTAGACCGAGAAGCTCGTGAATCGTATCAGTCGCATATATAAT
>NZ_VWWM01000142.1:0-896 GCF_011752945.1 Paraburkholderia sp. Cy-641 | reverse complement strand
GGGCCGGTGTAATTCGCGCTCGGCCGGATGATCTTGTTGTCGATGCGCTGCTCGATGATGTGCGCGCTCCAGCCCGCCGTGCGCGCGATCACGAAGATCGGCGTGAACATCGCGGTCGGCACGCCCATCATGTGATACGACACCGCACTGAACCAGTCCAGATTCGGGAACATCTTCTTCGCTTCCCACATCACCGCTTCGAGCCGCTCCGCAATCGAGAACAGCTTCGTGTTGCCTGCTTCCTTCGAGAGCTTCTGCGCCACATCCTTGATGACCTTGTTGCGCGGGTCCGAGATCGTGTACACCGGATGACCGAAGCCGATCACGACTTCCTTGTTCTCCACGCGGCGACGGATGTCCGCCTCGGCTTCGTCGGGCGTCGGGTAGCGCGACTGGATCTCGAAGGCGACCTCGTTGGCGCCGCCATGCTTCGGACCGCGCAGCGCGCCGATGGCACCGGTGATCGCCGAATACATGTCCGAGCCCGTGCCCGCGATCACGCGGCCCGTGAACGTCGAGGCGTTGAACTCGTGTTCGGCGTAGAGATTAAGCGAGACGTGCATCGCATCGACCCACGACTTCGGCGGCTCGACGCCATGCAGCAGATGCAGGAAGTGGCCGCCGATCGAATCGTCATCGGTTTCGACCTCGATGCGTCTGCCGTTGTGCGAGTAGTGATACCAGTAGAGCAGCATCGAGCCGAGCGAGGCCATCAGCTTATCGGCGATATCGCGCGCGCCGGGCAGGTTGTGGTCGTCCTTCTCGGGCAGCACGGTGCCGAGTACGGAAACGCCGGTACGCATCACGTCCATCGGATGCGCGGCGGCCGGAATCCATTCGAGCGCGGCCTTGACGTTGGCGGGCAGTCCGCGCAGGCCCTTGAGCTTTGTTTTATA
>NZ_VWWM01000141.1:0-932 GCF_011752945.1 Paraburkholderia sp. Cy-641 | reverse complement strand
AGCATCATCATCGACGGTCTGAACATTTCGAAATTCGAACGCTCGGTGTTCGAAGACATGCGCAAGGGCGGCGTCACCGCCGTGAACTGCACGGTCTCCGTGTGGGACGACTTCCAGAAGACCATCGACAACATCGCGGAAATGAAGCAGCAGATCCGCGAGTACAGCGAAATCCTCACGCTCGTGCGCACGACCGACGACATCCTGCGCGCCAAAAAAGAGAATAAAACCGGCATCATCTTCGGCTTCCAGAACTCGTACGCCTTCGAAGACAACCTCGGCTATATCGAGGTCTTCAAGGAACTCGGCGTGAACGTCGTGCAGCTTTGCTACAACACCCAGAACCTCGTCGGCACCGGCTGCTACGAGCCGGACGGCGGCCTCTCGGGCTACGGGCGCGAAGTGATCCAGGAGATGAACCGCGTGGGCATCATGGTCGATCTCTCGCACGTGGGCGGCAAGACTTCGTCCGATGCGATCGCCTGCTCGAAGAAGCCCGTGACGTATTCGCACTGCTGCCCGTCGGGCCTGAAGGAACATCCGCGCAACAAGAGTGACGAGCAGTTGCGGGAAATTGCCGATGCGAACGGCTTCGTGGGCGTGACGATGTTCGCGCCGTTTCTGAAGAAGGGGCCGGACGCGACCGTCGAGGATTATCTCGAAGCGATCGAATATGTGGTCGATGTGATCGGCGAGGACAAGGTGGGGATCGGCACGGACTTCACGCAGGGCTACACGACGGAGTTCTTCGACTGGATCACGCACGATAAGGGGCGCTACCGCCGTCTGACGGATTTCGGCAAGGTGGTGAATCCGGAGGGCATCCGCACGATCGGCGAATTCCCGAACCTGACGGCGGCGATGCAGAAGGCGGGCTGGAGCGAGGCGCGCATCCGCAAGGTGATGGGCGAGAACTGGCTGCGCGTGTTCGG
>NZ_VWWM01000140.1:0-1020 GCF_011752945.1 Paraburkholderia sp. Cy-641 | reverse complement strand
AATGCTGGTGATGCAGCGTCCACGGCACATTGCCGCCCAGCAGCTTCTGCTCGATGCCGACCATCAGCGTGCCGAGGTACAGGCCCTTGCTCATCCACTGCTTGAAGTTGCGTGCGCGATACAGTTCAGTGTGAAGCCATGAGGTCTTGAAGGCTTCCGGATACGCAGTCAGTTCGTCAGCCTGGCGACCGGCCTGCACGGCGTCGAAGGCCGCGTCGGCCGCGAGCATGCCGGTCTTGATCGCCGCGTGCGAACCCTTGATACGCGAGACGTTCAGGAAACCCGCATCGTCGCCGACCAGCGCACCACCCGGAAACACGAGCTTCGGCAGCGACATCAGCCCGCCTGCCGTAATCGCCCGCGCACCGTACGACACGCGCTTGCCGCCTTCGAGAATCGCTTGGATCGCCGGGTGTGTCTTGTAGCGCTGGAATTCCTCGAACGGCGACAGATACGGATTCGAATAGCCAAGACCAACGACGAAGCCGACCACGATCTGGTTGTTGTCCAGGTGATAAAGGAACGAGCCGCCGTACGTATCGTTTTCGAGCGGCCAGCCGGCCGTGTGCATCACGAGGCCCGGCTTGTGCTTCGCGGGATCGATTTCCCACAGTTCCTTGATGCCGATGCCGTAGACCTGAGGATCGACGCCGTCGCGCAGCCTGAACCTGTCGCTCAGTTGCCGCCCGAGATGCCCACGCGCGCCCTCGCAGAACAGCGTGTACTTCGCGTGCAGTTCCATGCCGAGCTGGAAATTTTCGGTCGGCTCGCCGTCCTTGCCGATGCCGAGGTTCCCGGTCGCGACGCCCTTAACGGAGCCGTCTTCGTTATAGAGCACCTCGGCAGCTGGAAAGCCGGGAAAGATTTCGACGCCGAGCGCCTCAGCCTGCTGCCCCAGCCAGCGCGTCACGTTCGCGAGCGAAATGACGTAGTTGCCGTGGTTTTTGAAGTTATCGGGCAGCGCCCAGTTGGGCACGGCCTTCGCGCCGGTTGCGGTGAGGAACAGGAAACGGTCCTCGG
>NZ_VWWM01000139.1:0-1035 GCF_011752945.1 Paraburkholderia sp. Cy-641 | reverse complement strand
GGCGAGTCCACCGCCGTGATGTCGCTGATCTGCGCGACGTCGAGCTTCGCCGCGATACGCGGCGCGATGTTCTTGCCCGAAGCGGTCGCCGGCACGAGGATGTGCGAGTAGTTCTTCGCGATGTTCACGACCGTCGCTTCGACGTTCTCGGCGAGACCCTGTTCGAGTTGCGGCGCGTCGGCGAGCAGCACCTTCGCCACTCCCGCGATCTTCGCGGCGGCGTCCGCTGCGGCCTGCGCGTTGTGGCCTGCGACCAGCACGTGAATGTCACCGCCGATCTTCTGTGCCGCGGCAACCGTGTTCAGCGTCGCGGCCTTGACCGACGCGTTGTCGTGTTCTGCAATTACAAGATTCGTCATTTCTTTCCTCGCCCCTTAGATCACCTTCGCTTCGGTCTTCAGCTTCCCGACCAGCGTCTTCACATCCGGCACCTTCACACCGGCGGAGCGCTTCGGCGGCTCGGCGACTTTCAGCGTCTTCAGACGCGGCGTGACATCGACGCCGAGGTCTTCGGGCTTCACGGTTTCCAGCGGCTTTTTCTTCGCCTTCATGATGTTCGGCAGCGTCACGTAGCGCGGCTCGTTCAGGCGCAGATCGGTCGTCACGACGGCCGGCAGCTTCAGCGACAGCGTTTCCGCGCCGCCGTCCACTTCACGCGACACGGTGGCCTTGCCGTCTGCCACGACAACCTTCGAGGCGAACGTGGCCTGCGGCAGATTCGCGAGCGCGGCGAGCATCTGGCCGGTCTGGTTCGAATCGTCGTCGATGGCCTGCTTGCCGAGGATCACCAGTTGCGGCTGCTCCCTGTCGACCAGTGCCTTGAGCAGCTTCGCAACGGCCAACGGCTGCAACTCCTCGTTCGATTCGATCAGGATCGCACGGTCAGCTCCAATCGCCAGCGCCGTGCGCAGCGTTTCCTGCGACTGCGCCACACCCGCCGACACCGCGATCACCTCGGTCGCCACGCCCGCTTCCTTCAGGCGCACCGCCTCTTCCACCGCGATTTCGTCGAACGGATTCATCGACATCTTCACG
>NZ_VWWM01000013.1:0-148344 GCF_011752945.1 Paraburkholderia sp. Cy-641 | reverse complement strand
GGTGGGGGGCATGGCGGCGGCGAAGGTGATGGCGGTGCCGGCGGCGGAGGGCAGGGCGGCGGTGAGGGCGATGGTGGTGCCGGCAGCGGAGGGGATGGCGGCGGCGAAGGCAATGGCGGTTCCGGCAACGGAGGCCATGGCGGCGGCGAGGGCAATGGCGGTTCCGGCAACGGAGGCCACGGCGGCGGCCAGGGCAACGGCGGTTCCGGCAACGGAGGCCACGGCGGCGGCGAGGGCAATGGCGGTTCCGGTAACGGCGGTCACGGAGGCGGCCAAGGCAACGGCGGCTCCGGCAACGGAGGCCACGGCGGCGGCGAAGGCAATGGCGGCTCCGGCAACGGAGGCCACGGCGGCGGCCAGGGCAATGGCGGTTCCGGCAACGGAGGCCACGGCGGCGGCCAGGGCAACGGCGGTTCCGGCAACGGAGGCCATGGCGGCGGCGAGGGCAATGGCGGTTCCGGCAACGGAGGCCACGGCGGCGGCCAAGGCAACGGCGGCCATGGCGGCGGCAACGGTGGTTCCGGAAACGGCGGCAATGGCGGCTCCGGTGGCCACGGTGGCGGCTCCGGAGGCGGCAGTGGTGGCGGTCACGGTGGTGGCCACGGCGGCGGTCACTGACGATAAGCATGGCCGGAGGGACATTCCCGCTCCACGCGGAATACGCGGGATGTCCCTCATCTGCGGAGACCGGGCATCCGGTCTCCGCCAGGAAATCCGCGCGGCGCGGCAGGGATGCATCGGCAAAAGAAGTGGACGGCCGCCGCCGTCCACTTACCCGCCGAATGCGATGACTTTTTCCTGCACTACGATAAAGCCCTTCCTCTTAGCGACGCGTCCTGTCCCACGGCTCCGTCCGCAAAACTCCCAAACGCCGGCAGCATTCCTTGGCTTATCTCAAACTGCAAACACGGCATACGCATCGGCTCGCATTGCGATCCGATAGACCGGATGCACGCGACGACCCGCAAGCACACACGCATCATCTATCGCGCGGATGACGGCACCGCGCCACGGCCTGAGACGCTACGGCTCGCACACGTCTTCGACCCTCAATGCGTACGGCAATGCACCCGCATGCCGATTGCGATGGCCTTCGACAAGCACCGCACAGGCAACGCATCGAGCGTGAATGCGATGAGCGATTCGCGCGCGGCAGCAGATCGCCGGTAAACACGACACGAGCTTCCCGGCACTGACGTTTTCACATCGGCCTATCCGGCGACCAACGCAAACGAAAACGCAAACGGTGTCGGTATGCCTGAATACCTGATAACGACGCGAATCACATGCATGCGTTCGAGCACAAAACGAATTCCCGCGACGTCGAATCCCCGCAGCAGTACTTCGATACAGATCGGACCCGAAAGCAGAGAGCCGTAATTGCGCAGACGAAAGACCTCATAAAAAATCCGTTCGACACTTGCAACGCGATACCTGTCATTGCCGCGCGCTTTCCGCTGCCCGGAACGCGTCAAAAACACGAACCCGATCCGCGCAATCTCGCAAAAACGAAAACGCAAGCAAAAGCGAAAGCAAAAACGCAAGCAAAAAACACCGTAACAAAAGCTCGGACGAATTGCGGCTTTCCGGCAATGTCATCAGCGAACCCATTGACCGGCAACAAACCGTTCCACAACGGCACGATTCCCAATCGCATGTCTGCCCACCCGGCAACTCGAAACTGTGGCTCTGCATTGAAAGCCCTCTTCCAGCATCGAATTCGCAGCCGGCAAATGACTTACGCCGACATTCATCCGGACCGCGAAACCGCAATAGCGATTCATCGACGGCCCGACCCGGCTGCGCCTGCCCGTTCGTCAGCGCCCGAATGCTCCGGTCACGGTAGCCCCCATCCGATCCGTTACAATGGGACAGCCTGCTTACCCCACTGGAGAATGGCTTTGAAATTACTCGTCGCTTTGCTGGCTGCAACCGTTCTTTCTTCGACGGCCATGGCTGCCGCGCCGACCACGGAAAAACTGCCGTCGGGCGTCATCGTCGAACACCTGACGCAAGGCACTGGCCCGCAGCCGTCGGCGGAAGATGTCGTGAAGGTCAACTACCGGGGCACGCTGCCCAACGGCACCGAATTCGATAGCTCGACGAAGCACGGCGGCCCGGCCACGTTCCCGCTGAATCGCGTGATTCCGTGCTGGACGCAAGGCGTCCAGAAGATGAAAGTAGGCGGCAAGGCACGGCTGACATGCCCGGCCGCGACCGCTTACGGCGATCGCGGCGTCGGCCCGATTCCGCCGAACACCGACCTGACGTTCGAAGTCGAACTGGTCGGCATCGTCAAGTAAATGCGCCGGGACGCGTTGAAAATACGCTGAAACAAAGCCTCGCTCCGAATCTCGCAGCGAGGCTTTGTTTTTGGGGCGCAGAATAACCCGTCTGGGGGATTCACCATGAAACGCGATAAAACCGCCGTGCCGGTCGCAAGTATCGGCTTCACGGGCAAGACCGCGCAAAAGTTCTTCGATTTGCTGAAGGACGCCCACGTGCGCACGGTTCTCGACATCCGCCTGAATAACACCTCGCAGCTCGCGGGCTTTGCGAAGAAGCAGGATCTGCCTTATTTTCTCGAGCACCTGTGCGATGCGGCGTACGTCGAAGTGCCGGAGCTGGCCCCGGAACCGGATCTGCTGAAACGCTACCAGGGTAAGGCATTGACGTGGGAAAACTTTCGCGAAGAGTATTTCGATCTGATTGCGAAGCGTCGCGTGGAAAGCAATCTGGATATCTCGCTCTTTCAATCGGGCTGTCTGCTCTGCAGTGAACATTTACCGCATCACTGCCACCGGATGTTCGCACTCGAGTACCTGAACAGCCACTGGAATAGCCGGCTCGCCATTACGCATCTGACCTGACGAATCGGGTTCGCGAGGGGTTCGGGCACCGCCCGCGAACCTGCTTTGGGCTGGTTTTTCCTTGCTGTCTGCCGCGTTTTTCCCTGGTACTTTCCTGTACTTTTCTTTGCAGCGGACGGTTGCGCCGAGTCCGATCGCCCCCTTCATTTCATCGCCGGCCCGACTATTCGAGCACCCGGAAGCGGCGTAAAAGCGCTGAAAAATTCAAAAAAACGCGCGCCCGCTTTCAAGTTGCGCGCGGCTGGCTCGTCTATTCACTATTCACGAGCCGTCCCCCGTATTCGCCTCGCCATACTATCCGTAAGCATCGGGAAAACGCCGGCCGTCTTTTCACGCGTGCGAGGAGCGCCAGCCATGAATATCGACTTTCACTACGGAGTGGTCTACATTGCGGCCCGGATCGGCGGAATGACGCCCGGCGACGCACAGACCGTCGCGCATGCCTGCCAGTATGTCGACGACGCGACCACGAGCGGAATACTGCGTTTCAAAGGCGGCGAGACTTTCGAGCGTTTTGCGACCGCGCACAAGTTATTCGACTACGCCAATACCGAGAACGACCAGAACCGCCTCGTGTGGACGCCATTCCATTTTCTGCCCGCCGGAGAAGGCGCCTCCCTCGAAGAGAAGGCGATCTGCCGGCCCGACAGCGAGGTGGCGCGTGAGGTCGTGCGGCGTGCCATTCGTCAGCGCGACTCGGAAACGGCTTTGCACCGGCTCGGCATTACGCTGCATACGTATGTCGATACCTGGGCGCACCAGGGCTTCGCGGGGATCGAGAGTCCGTGGAATCGCGTGCATCTTCTCGAAGCGCAGGATTGCACACGCAAGGGCTGGCTCGCGCGCCTCAGGCTCGCGGCCGGGCATCTGCTCGAACATATCGAGGAGGACATATTGACGATCGCGCTGCCGGTCGGTCACGGCGCCGCATTGCATTATCCCGACCAGCCGTGGGCGCGTTGGCATTACATCGACGGCCGCAACAACTTCATCTCGCGGCACAATCTGCCGGATTTCGTGCAGGCGGCGCAAATGGCGTGCCGCGCCGTGCGCGGATATCTCGCGGGACGAGAGGATTTCGAAACTTTTCCCGGCATGCCGGAGGATACGACAAGCGCACTGACCCAGTTGCTCGATACGAGCCGGAATCCCGACGACAACCTGCGCCTGCAAAACGTCTGCGAATGGGTGAAAGCCGGCCGTATTCCCGGTCTGAAAGAAGCGGTGCCCGGCTATATCGCCAAAGGACGCGATTCGTGGAAGTTCAAGGCGACGGGTCTGCTTTGCGACGACGACACCGGGGACAGACCGCCATGGTCGAACGACTTTGAGAAAAGCGACTACCGCCTTTTTCATGACGCGGTCAAACAGCACCGCTTCGTGACGACCCAGGAGATCCTGCCCGCTCGCGGCCTGCGCATTGCTTGACTGAGGCTTTCTTGGGCCGCGCGGCGTGCTGTGCCGCAAGCGGGATTTCAAACATCGCAACGAGATGTGAATTCGCGCTTGCGGCGGTTCTCCCTCTTTCCGGTCTATTGCATTCTTGCCTGTTGATGTTGCGCGGCCTGTGCCGCCGCCTGTTCTTCGGCGTGTTTTTTAGCCATATGCCGTCCGACGAGACAGCCGCCCACCGCGCCGGCCACCGCGTGATGCCCCGCATAGTGCCCCGCGACTCCACCCACTACCGCTCCTTTGATACAGCCGGCCGCGTTCGCGGTGCCGGCCATTGCCGAAGAGAGTGCCACCGCCGCCAGGGCGGCCCGAATATAACCAGCTTTCATTGCGGATACCGTACGGTTGTCGAGTTGACCGGAAATGGGTTGCCCCGGCTTCATTTTCAATAGCGGCCGCCCATGTCTTTTCCGCACCAACTCTCAATGGGTTCGAAGGTTGCCCGCAGCCGCGTTGCCGGACCCAGACCGCAGTGTAAAAGGGCGCATCCCGAGCGGGAACAACAGCGATTGCAAGATTGGTAACCGACAGTTACCAGCCCTGAGGAAAGCGTATTTTCATGCTCCCGAACCCGCGTTTTTTCTCCATCTCCAATGTACTGTTCTAAAGTCGGTCACAAGAAAAAGGCCGTTTTCAAATAAAAAATGAACTACTTTCCTTTGAATATTCGAATGCTTGCCTATAGTAGAAGCGGTTATTGCCAGCAGGTACGGTAACGGGCTACCGTTGGATGCAAGTGATGGAGAGGCACACATGACGCCGTCGAATGCCGCGATCTCCCAGTCGGGGTCCTCTACGCCGGAGTCGTTGCGAACGCTCGCGAGTTATCTCGAATTGGCACTCGACGAAGGAAAGAGCGTGGTCGTGATGAGAATCGGCAAGCAGGTGCGCGGCGTTTATGTCGGCAATCCATCGGGCGCATTGGAGGATTTAACAGATTCCGGTGTTGTCGATGCTTTCCAGGCCGATGAAATGCTGATGCTGACCTGCCTCGGGCTGAACCGGATAACGGCGGACGGTCAACACTACCGTTTCGTGCGGAGTGTCAGGTATATCGCCGATCGTCAGGTTGTCGTTTTTACGCCTATCTGAGTGGCGGAACCGACACAGAAAAGACGAGTCAGGAGGAGAGGCAAAGGAAGAAAGCCGGGATACGTCAGTGGAGAATCTGAAAGCTTTGTATTTGAACTCCGCTCGACCAGGTCATGTCGATGTACTGAAGGTTCAATAGACTGCCTTTCTTCCTCTATTCATGGCATAGTTCGACGATTACCACACAAGGAGCATTCGAATGCCCACATTAGAGCAAATCCAAGCAAAGCTTAAAAAGCTCCAGGCGCAAGCTGACGTAATGATTGCCCGAAAAGCGCAGGCTGCAGTCGACCAGATTCGCGAGCTGATGCTCAAGCATGGTCTCACCACGGCCGATATCGAAGCCGAAGCAAAGGCAAGACGTGCCGCAAGAGGCGCGGGCAATGGCCGCGTGAAAGCCGCCGGTGCGGCCAAGGCGGGCAAAACAGCCACACCGGCCAAATACCTCGATCCCAAAACCGGCGCGACGTGGACCGGCCATGGCCGCGCGCCGGGCTGGATCGTCAATGCGAAAGATCGCACGGCATTCCTGATCAGTGGCGCGAGCGAAATGAAAGCGGCGGCGCCTGCCAAAGGCGGCAAGGGTCAACCGAAAGGCGCGCAGCCGCCGAAGTACCGCGACCCGAAAACCGGTGCGACCTGGAGTGGTCGTGGTCCGGCGCCCGCATGGCTCGCATCGGTCAAGGACCGCAGCAAATTCCTGATCGAGGGCGCGGCGGCAGCGGCTCCCAAAGCAGCGGCAAAGACCGGTAAAGCCAAATCGGCGGCGGTGAGCAAGAAGGCCGCGGCGAAAAAAGCCGGTGCCGCGCGCAAGACGGTGGCGAAAAAAGCCGCCGCGAAGAAGGCACCCACGGCAAGCAGGAAAGCCGCAGTGAAGAAAGCCGCCGCGAAAAAAGCGCCGGCCCGCAAAGTCGCAACGAAGGCAGCGGCAGCTCCGAGCGCAGCGGCACCGCAAGCCGCTACGGCGGAAGCGAGCGCGTAAGCGCATCGAGTCGCGAAGTAGATGGTCAGCACGTTCGATGCATCCCAGCAGGAAGACCAGGTCGTCCTGCTGGACTCCGCTCCTCATCCGGCCGCCGATGCCGACGAACCTTTTCTCGTCGCCAGCGACCGCCGTGTGATTCTGACTTATCCGATCGCCGAAGAAGACTTCGAGCGGTTCGGTCCTTTCGATCCCGACGACGATCCCTTCTGCGCGGTGCTCTTTCCCGATGCAATATTTCATCGGCTAGGTCCGCCAGGCGATGGCGATCTCGACGTTCATCCACTGGCGGCGCAAGGTCTCTCCAGTTATTCGGTGCATGAAGTCGTCAATTCGTCTTTGTGCGCGGAAATTGCCGCAGTACAGGTGGGCGCAACGCCAGGCGATGCCGGGACACCGGCACGGCGCCATTTCGTCGTGACGTTCGGTGCGTCGACGTTCGAATGCGTGGCGTCGGACTATACGGTCATTGGCGTATATGGCGCGGGAGAAATCGCCAGCAGGGAAGCATTCGCGTTGGTCAGGTAAGTGGGTCAGATAAGTGGGTCAGATAAGCCAGATAATTTCGCTCGGGCAGGGAAAGACCTGCAACGCCGGGCAGCAATCAGCCAGAACTCACAGCAAGGCGCGGTCCCATAAGCGGGCTTGCGCCGTGCACATTCCAACGTTTGCGCAAGCGAAGCATGCCCGACCTTCGAGGCAGGCCAGCGTCGTTCGCCCCAGGGGCATTTGTCGAAAAGTGCGAGCAGCTACTAGACAGCCCGCCTTGAAACCGTAAAATGGCATGCCTTCATGCTGGCCGCGTGAATGAGATTTCAGGAAAAATAGCTTGGAAATTAGTTATAAAAATATTTGCATTATCATAGCTTGACATCTAGTCTTCATGCGGTTGCAGCACAATGTTTCACTGAAAGATGCACTGTGGATTTTCGGTAATTCTTTCAGAAACTTTATATAAGAAATTATTACGGGGCATCGAAATCACGGTTCTGGTGCATAGCTTTATTGGTTAAGCATATCGAGCCGAAAAGCATTGCCGAAAGCAATGCGCTTCGATGTAGCAGCGGTCGTCGCGAATCGGATTTGCCTGCGCCAGGGCAAGTCACGGGCCTGATTCGCGGTAGTATGGCCGCACGGCGTCCGTTTGCGCGGGCGCGGTATCGGTACGCACCTGCGTTGCGCAAGTGCATGCGAATACTCCATGCCTATCGAAAAACTTGTTGTTCCGCTGCCTGCGGGCCTGAAAGTCTACGTTGAACGTCACGTATTCAATCCGGCTTTCGAGAGTGTCATTCTGATCAATGGAGCGCTTGCCACTACGGCGTCATTCGGTCAGACCATTAAATATCTAGGCGAACGCTATAATGCGATCTGCTTCGATTTACCTTATGCCGGGCAATCTAAGCCGCATAATAAATGCGACTTCATTCTCACTAAAGACGATGAAGTCAACATTCTTCTCTATTTAATCGGCTTATTCGAACCGGCTTATCTGCTGTCGGTCTCGTGGGGCGGAGTGGCGTCGCTGCTCGCGCTGTCGCGGGCGCGCACGAGCGTGCGTCGCGCGGTGATCGCCTCGTTCTCGCCGCGCCTGAACGAGGCCATGACGAACTATGTCAGTTCCGCGCGCGACCATATCGCCGCCGGCGAAAACCTGAAGGCCGCGCAACTGCTCAATGACACGGTCGGCAAGCACTTACCGCGCATTATGAAGCTCTATAACTTCCGCTATCTTGCGACGCTGCCGCGCGAGGAGCAGGAGCAGGTCGCGTTTCATGTCGAGCAGATTCTGGCGATTCGCCCGGAAGATTATCTGCACGAATTCCGCAATATCGACTGCGGCCTGAAATTCCTCAACGGCGAGCTCGACGAATACACGACGCCGGGCGACGTGCGCTCGCTCGGCGAACATCTGCAAAGCGCCGAGTTCTCGACGATCGGCCAGGCCGGGCATTTTCTCGATCTCGAAGGCAAGGCGGCACTGCGCCAGGTTCGCGCGGAGATTCTCGACTACTTCGGGCCCGCGCGGACCCATACCGGCAATCGCGCACGCGATTGCGTCGACGTGCTGGCCGCGCGCGCGCCGATTTTGCCGATGCAGCAACCTTCCATGGCTACCGCCGCCGATCACTCGTTCCAACAGGTCGAACTACCGTGAATATCGTTCAAAGCATTGCCATCGTCGTGCCGTGGACCCTCTGGCTGCTGTACTGGATCGCGACGTCGAAACAGGTCAAGGCGACCGCGCGCAAGGAAGCGTCGCTGTCGCGCACCTTGCAGTCGATTCCGCTGATTGCGGGCGGCGCGCTGATTATCCTGCCGGATTTCACGGCCGCCGCGTGGCGTTTCGACCCGCAGATGTTCGGGCCGCTACAGATCGCCGGTCTCGTCGTACTGCTCGCGGGTCTCGCTTTTTCCGTGTGGGCCCGGCTGCATCTCGGCACGAACTGGAGCGTGTCGGTCACGCTGAAAGACGATCATGAACTCGTGCGCAGCGGGCCTTATGGCCTGGTTCGCCATCCTATTTATACGGGTTGCCTGCTGGCGCTGCTCGGTGCGGCGATAATCGGCGCGCAATGGCGCGGCGCGTTCGGCCTCGCGCTGATTTTCGCGTCGCTCGCCTACAAGGTGCGGGTCGAGGAAAGCTGGCTGACCGGCCACTTCGGCGGCGCTTATACCCAGTACCGCCGCGACGTGGCCGCGCTGATTCCCGGTCTCTTCTGAGCCACCGCATGACGAGAGTCATCATTACCGCGATCGGTTCGGCGGGCGACGTGCATCCGCTGCTCGGCATCGGCGCCGCGCTCGCGGCGCGCGGGCACGAGATCGTGTTTTGCAGCCACCCGCCGTTCGAAGCGGCCGCTGTGCGCCAGGGATTCGCATTCAAGCCGATCGGCACCGCCGACGAATACGCGGCCGCGATGGCGAACCCCGCGCTATGGAATCCGCGCACGTCATTTCGAACGCTGTGGGCCGTGATTGCGCCGACGTTGCAGCCGCACTTTCATACGCTCGTTTCGTTGACCAACGACGACACGGTGCTTGTCGGCAGCTTGTGGGCTTTTTCCGCGCGGCTCATGCAGGAGTTATATCGCGTGCCGCTGGTGTCGGTGCAGGTGTCGCCGTCGACGTTGCTGTCCGCGCATGCGCCGCCGACGCACCCGCGTTTGACGATTCCGCGCTGGCTGCCGCTCGGCGTCAAGGCGGCACTGCTGCGCCTGATTGAAACGCAGGTGCTAGACCGGGTGTGCGGCCCCGAACTCAATGCATTGCGCGCGCAATTGGGGCTGCCGTCGGTCACGCGCATTTTCGGCCACTGGCTGCATTCGACCGACGGCGTGCTGTGCCTGTTTCCCGAATGGTTTGCGCAACCGCAGCCGGATTGGCCCGAGCCGCGTCGGCAGAGCGGCTTTCCGTTATTCAACGAAACGCAGGCGCACGAACCCGACACGCAACTCGAAGCGTTTCTCGAGGACGGCGAGCGCCCCGTCGTGTTCACGGCCGGCTCGACGTTGACCGATCATGCGCACTATGCCGGGATCGTGAATGCGGTGCTGCGTGATACCGGGCTGCGCGGCATTCTATTGACGCCGCATACACAGCAGCAGGCGGAAACGGCAACGGCGCAGCTGCTCACGCGCCGCTATGTGCCGATGCGCACGCTATTGCCGCGCTGCCGCGCGCTCGTGCATCACGGCGGCATCGGCACGGCGGCACTCGCGTATGCGGCCGGTATTCCGCAGGTCGTTACGCCGTTTGCGCACGATCAGTTCGATAACGCGCAACGCGTCGCCGCGAGCGGCTGCGGCGTGCGGCTCGATGCGCCGTTGCAAGCGCGGGCGCTGGCGCGCGCGCTCAGGGACGTGCTCGGTTCCCCGTCGATCGCGACGCAGTGCGTGCGCATGCAGGATCGGCTCGCGGCCGCGCCGGACGGTTGCGACACGGCCGCGCGCTATATCGAAGGATTCATGCGTCGCACGGCGCGCGAGCCCGCGATTGCCGGCGTGCCGTCGTTGGTGCTGGCTGCGGGTGGACAGGGCGCATGAGCACGGCGACGTCAGTGCCGGACAGTGCTGCGCGCGAGGATCGCAGCAACATTCGCGGCAACATGCGCGGCATGCGGCTTGCCTTGCTGACTTTCGCGCTCTCGCTCGCGACGTTTATCGAAGTACTCGACTCGACCGTCACCAATGTCGCGGTGCCGGCTATTTCCGGCAGCCTCGGCGTGTCGAATAGCCAGGGCACATGGGTTATCAGTTCGTATTCGGTCGCCGCCGCGATTGCGGTGCCGCTGACGGGCTGGCTCGCGCAGCGGTTCGGCGAAACGCGGCTTTTTCTCGCGGCGGTGATTCTGTTCACCTCGACCTCGCTGTTGTGCGGCATGGCCGCCAACTTTCACGTGCTGGTCGTGTGCCGCGCCTTGCAGGGGCTGTTTTCCGGGCCGATGGTGCCGCTGTCGCAAACCATTCTGCTGCGCAGTTTTCCGCCGCAAAGACGGGTCGTGGCGCTCGCGCTATGGGCGATGACGGTACTGCTCGCGCCGATTTTCGGGCCGGTCGTGGGCGGCTGGATTATCGACAACTTCTCGTGGCCGTGGATCTTTCTGATCAATCTGCCGATCGGCGTGTTCTCGTTTTCGGTGTGCACGACGCTCTTGCGCCGCGACGCGCATGATTCGGCAACTGAAGCGACCGGAGAGACAGGAGAGACCGCTGCGACCAGGGCGGCCACGCGTGTCGATCTTCCCGGTATTGCGTTGCTCGTGCTCGGCGTCGGCTCGCTGCAAGTCGTGCTCGACCTCGGGCACGACCGCGGCTGGTTCGATTCGCCGCTGATTCTGACGCTTTCGATCGTCGCGGCGCTGTCCATCGTGTCGTTGTTGATCTGGGAAGCGGGCGAGGCGCATCCGGTGATCGATCTGAGCCTGTTTCGCGACCGCACGTTTTCGTTCTGCGTGCTGATTATCTCGCTCGGCATGATGAGTTTTTCGGTGGTCGGCGTGGTGTTTCCGCTCTGGTTGCAGGCCGTGATGGGCTATACCGCCTATCACGCGGGACTCGCCACCGCGCCGCTCGGCGTGCTCGCGCTCGTGTTTTCGATTCTGGTCGGCATTTACGCGCCGCGTTTCGACGCGCGCGTCCTCGCGACGTTCGGCTTTCTCGTATTCGCGGCCGTGCTGTGGTGGAACGCGCATTTCACGCTGACAATGACCTTCGTGCAGATCATCACGCCCGGTCTGATCCAGGGCATCGGCCTGCCGTGTTTTTTTATTCCGCTGACCGCCGCGACGCTGTCGCGCGTACCCGATCACAAGCTGGCCGCCGCCTCGAGCCTGTCGAATTTCCTGCGCACGCTGTCGGCCGCATTCGGCACCGCGATGAGCGTCACGTTGTGGGACAACCGCGCGTTGTTTCACTACGACGTGATTTCCCAGGCGGTGACGAAATCGTCGGGCAATACGCAGCAGTTCGTGCAGAAGCTGCATGGTTTCGGGATCGACGGCGCGCGCGAAGTCACGACGCTGCACCACGTCGTGCAGCAGCAGGCCTACATGATGGCGACCGGCGACATGTTCTATATGGCGAGCGTCACCTGTCTCGCGCTCGCCGCGATGATGTGGCTCACGCGTCCGAAACGCGGCTCCGCGATGACGCTCGGACACTAGGAGAAAGCCAATGACGAAATTGGCCGCGCTGATCGTACTGTTTCATCCGAACGACGAACAACTCGCGCGTGCGGTGGCGATGCGCGCGGTGTGCGACCGCCTGCTCGTGATCGACAACTCGCCCGAGCCCGACGCTCGCGCGGCGCAAGTGCTCGGCGATGCCGGCATCGCACTGCTGCATCACGGCAATCGTCACGGCATTGCGGGCGCATTCAATAGCGGACTGCATGCGCTGTTCGGCCACGGTATGGACGCGGTCGCGCTGTTCGATCAGGACTCGACCATGCCTGAGGGCTATTTCGACGTGATGCGCGAGCGTTGCACGCCGCTCGATGGTCAGCCGTTCCTGATGGGGCCACGTATTTTCGACGAAAACGATCAGCGCTATTTGCCGGAACTCGTCACGAGCGGCCTCGCGGTCAAGCGCCTCGCGACGGATGCCGCTGCCTCATTGCAGCGCTGCGCGTTTCTGATCTCCTCGGGCTCCGTTATTTCGCGCGAGGCATTCGCGCGTCTCGGCCGTTTCGACGAAAGCCTGTTTATCGATCACGTCGATACCGAGTACTGCCTGCGCGCCTTGCTGCGCAACGTACCCGTCTATCTCGTGCCATCGCTCGTGCTACTGCACCGGATCGGTTCGCGGCGCCGCCATAAACTCGGCGCATTCGAAATGACGACGATGAATCACCCCGGCTTTCGTCGCTATTACAGCGCACGCAATGCGATGCAACTCGCGTTGCAATATGGCTTGCGCCTGCCAGTCGCGATCGTGCCGAACCTGCTCACGCTATGGCAGATCGTACAGATCGTTCTGGCCGAACACGACAAGCTCGCGAAGCTGAGCGCGATCGCGCAGGGGCTGATCGACGGTTTGTTCGGACGCATGGGACCGCTCGAACAGGTCCGTCCACGGCTTGCCGCAAAAACGGCTAGCGTGAGGAAGGCCACCGCGGCGGGTTCCTCTTCTCCATCACGCGCCGGCGAAGCCGCGCTGCATCACCCGCACCATTCATGAAACCGCTCATGAAGCCAACCACCATGCGATTTCTTACGCGACACGCGCTGCCCATGCTGCTGATCTCGGCGGCGTTGAGCGGCTGCGTCAGCGATGCCGGTTTGCATGCGAGTGTCGAACCGCTGCAACCGGGCGCCGATGCGCTCGCGAAAACGCTCGGCCCCGACGCGAACGGCGCATGGCCCGCACCCGATTGGGTCAAGCGCTACGGCGATCCGCAACTCGACGAACTGGCCGCCGAGGCATTGCAGCACAATCCCGATCTGCAGATCGCGCAGGCGCGCGTCGGCGCGGCGCAGTCGCAACTGGAGCAGTTTGCCTCGTTGTCCGGATTGAACGGCACGGCGCTCGCGTCGGTCAACAAGGCGCGCCTGCCGCAACCGAACAATGTCGCGAACGTGTCCGTCGCGGGACAGCAGTTTCCGGTGCAACTGTTCGACGATCCGGTGGTGTCGCCATCGGCATTGATGGCGGGGCTCAGCTATCAGCTCGATCTGTGGGGCAAGAACGCGGCGCTTACGCGCAGCCTGCTGTCTTCGCGCGACGCGACGCGCGTCGACGCGGAACAGGCGCGCCTTACGCTGATGGTCGCACTCGTCACGCTGTACTGCGAACTGGACCGCGCATTCACGATGCAAGCGCTGCTGCTGCAGAAGCAACAGGCGGCCGACGGTGTCGATACGGTATTGCGCGAGCGCAGCGCGCGCGGCATCGACAATGCGTACGACGCGGCCGATGCCGAGTTGAAGCGCAGCCGCCTCGCGTCGCAACAGGCCCTCAACGACGAGCGCATCACGCTGACCGAGTTGCAGCTCGGCGTGCTGACGGGCCGAGGGCCCGAGCGTGGCCTGTCGCTGCATCGTCCGCAACTCGCGGCGGCCGCCGACGCGCCGTTGCCCGCGCAATTGCCGGTCGATCTGCTCGGCCGCCGGCCCGATATCGTCGCCGCGCGGCTGCGTGCCGAAGCGGCGCTCAACCATATCGACGCGACGCGCGCGCAGTTCTATCCCGACGTCAATCTTGCGGCGTTCGCGGGCTTGACCGCGTTGACGCCGGCCGCGCTGTTCTCGCGCGCGGCGTTGACCGGTTCGGTCGGGCCGGCGATTTCGCTGCCGGTGTTCGACCGTACGCGGTTGCGCGCGCAATTGCACGGCGACTACGCGAACGTCGACGCGGCGGTGAGCCTCTACAACAAGACCGTCGATGAAGCGCTCGGCGACGTCGCGCGTCAACTGACTTCGCTGCGCACGGTCGAGCGTCTGTCGGCCGAGCAGAACCGCGCGGTCGATTCGGCCACGCGCATCGTCGCGATTGCGCGCGAGCGGCACCGGCGCGGCATCGGCATGCAGAAGGACGTGATGCTCGCCGATCTGTCGCTGCTCGACGAACGCGCGCAACAGGCCGATCTGCAAGGCCGCCGCATGCTGCTGCAAGTCGCGCTGATCGGCGCGCTCGGCGGCGGCTTCGACGAACGCAAGATCAGCGGCGCACCGATCGTTCATTCGCAGACGGTTCTTTTCTCTCACGCACGCCTCATGGATTCGCACTTCGATTGAATGCATAACGATAAACAGGCACAGCAGGCGGCCGGCTGGACACAGGAACAGGCCCACGCAGCGCACGCGGCGGAGAGCGGCGCACCCGATGCGAAGCGCGCAACGCGGCGGCGGCGCTTTGCGCTTTTCTTCGGCGTGGTCGCGCTCGCCGGTGTGGCGTGGCTCTCGTACTGGGGCTTCAGTTCGCGCTTCTTCGAGGAAACCGACGACGCGTACGTGGCCGGCAACATCGTGCAGATCGCGGCGCAAATCCCCGGTACGGTCACCGACATTCTGGTCGAGAACACGCGTCACGTGCGCGCGGGCCAGCCGCTCGTCAAGCTCGACGATGCCGAGGCCGCTGCCGCGTTTGCGCAGGCGCGCGCGCAGTTGACGTCGGCCGTGCGTCAGGTGGCGAACGCCGCGATTTCGCGCAAGCTCTATGTGCAATCGATCGACGCGCGCCGCGCCGAACTCGCGCTCGCGCAGCGTGCGTTGGCCGCGCGCGATCATGCGTCGGTGGAAGTGGTGTCGCCGGAAGAACTCGCGCGTGCGAAAGAGACGGTGGCTGTCGCGCAGGCGAATCTCGCGTCCGCGCAGGTGCAGCTCGATGCCGCGCGCGCGCTCGGCGGCAAATCGTCGATCGAATCGAGTCCGCCCGTGTTACAGGCCGCCGCGCAGTTGCGGCTCGCTTACCGGAACCTGCAACGCACGACGGTGATTGCGCCGATCGACGGCACGGTCGGCCAGCGTGCGGTGCAGATCGGCCAGCAGGTCGGGCCCGGCGTGACGCTGATGTCGATCATTCCGCTCGAACATCTCTGGGTCGAGGCGAACTTCAAGGAAGGGCAGATTCGCCATATGCGCGTGGGCCAGCCGGTGCAGCTCGTGTCGGACGTGTATGGCTCGCAGGTCGTTTATCACGGCCACGTCGAAGGTTTTTCGGCGGGCACGGGCAGTGCGTTTTCGATGCTGCCGTCGCAGAACGCGGCGGGCAACTGGATCAAGGTCGTGCAGCGCGTGCCGATCGTGATTTCGCTCGATGTGGCCGAACTGGCTGCGCATCCGCTGCGGCTCGGTTTATCGATGCAGGCTTCGGTCGATACGCATGAGCGCGGCGGTCATCTGATCGGCAACGATACGTCGGCGATTACGCAGAGCACGCGTGTGCATGACGACGTTTCGCGTGAAGCGGATGCGTTGATCGAGAAGATCGTGCGGGAGAACAGCGATCGCGCGGGCGCGGCGGATTAGTGAGCGGCTTCGCTGAGAGGCTTCGATGGCGGAACGTGCCGGTGAGGATGTACCGGCATGGTTCCGCGTAGACCCTAACTCCGTAGGCATCGCGCTAATTTAATTGCCGGGCTCCAGCACCGGTTTGTCCGGCTCGGCCTGTGTACGATAAGGCAGCTGCGCGGCATGCGGGTTCGTGACGGTGTTGTCGATGACGCGCTCGACGTCCGCGGTTTTCGCGAGTTCGGTCAGGAATGTCTTCTTGTCGAAACCCGGCGCGACGCAGCCTTCGACATAAATAAAGCGGCGCTGCAAGGTCAGCCAGAGCGTGGACTGTTCGCGCCAGTGCGTCGCGACGTTGAGATTCGCGAGACGCCGCCGCACGGTTTCGGCGATTTCCGCGTCGTATAGATAGGCGTTCGGCAAGCGGCAGCGTCCTTCGATCCAGCAGCTATTGCCACGCTCGATGCGGTAATGGCTGTCGTCGAGCCATTCCTGTTCCGTTTCGAATGGACCGAGCGGTGTCGGGCAATCGGCGATTGCCTGGGATATCTGAAAGAAAGGGTCGTGGCCGCGATTGACGCGCGGCGCTTCGGCATAAGCGTAGGCCGTTGCCGCGCAGATCAGCAGACAGGCAAGCCGGCGTTCGGTCAGGCGTTTCATGCTTGCTCCAGTTCCTGCTGCGGTTTGGGGAGTCCTCAAGCACTGGTGACGCAACAGGCTCGAAAGCATCGCCGCGCGCCATCGATCCATTATCGCGCGACCCGCGAAGCAACCTAGCGCCGCGCGCGCCGATATTCGACCGCGAACTTGATCAGCTCCGCCTGCCCCTCGATCTCGAGCTTGCGCTTCAGATTCTGCCGGTGCGTCTCCACGGTGCGCACGGACAGATCGTTGCGTTGCGCGATCTGCTTGCTCGACAGACCCTCGGCGAGCGCATCGAGAATATCGCGCTCGCGAGGCGTGAGCCGCTCGACCGGCGATTGCGTCGCCGACGCCTGGATCAGCCGCGCGCTTAACTCCGCGCTGAAAAACGTCTTGCCGTCGAGCACCGCGCCGATCGCCTGAATGATTTCGAGCGCGGGCGAATCCTTCAGCACATAGCCGCTCGCACCGGCGCGCACCGCTTGCGTCACGTATTCGAGGTTGTCGTGCATTGACAGCATCAGCACGCGAATCGCCGGAAAACGCTCGTGAAACAGGCCCGCCAACGCAATGCCGTTCATGCCGTTCTTCATGCCGACGTCCATCAGCGCGAGGTGCGGTGCCGCCTTCTCGGCGAGTGCGAGCGCTTCCTGTGCGTTGTCCGCTTCGCCGACCACTTCGAAATGGCGCACGGCTTCGAGACGCGCGCGCAGGCCGTCGCGCACGAGCGGATGATCGTCGACGAGCAGCAGGCGCGCGCCCGCGGCAGAAGCGTTGTGGTTCATGAGCGGATTTCCTGCAAGGGCGGCAGCGGGGCATCGGTGGTTGGCAACGGCACGCGCGCGGTGACGACGGTGTGGCCCGCCTGCGAGGCGAGCGCGAGTTTGCCGCCAAGCGCTTCGAGCCGTTCGCGCATGTTGCGCAGACCGACGCCCGCGCGCCGGCCGACGAACGCATCGGTGACGTCGAAGCCGCGGCCATTGTCGGCGATCGTCAGCGTGACCGCGTCGTGCGCGATGTCGAGCGCAAGCGATGCACTCGACGCCTGCGCATGACGGACGATGTTGGTCAGCGCTTCCTGGGCGATGCGAAAGAGCGCGGTGTTGACCGCATCGGGCAAGGTGGCCGCGTGCGTGTGCGCGATCTGCGTGAAGCCGATCTCGATGCCCGACTGTTCGCTCAGTTCGCGCGTGAGCTGTTCGAGCGCGGCGGCGACGCCGAGGTCGTCGAGCATCGACGGCCGCAGCGCATGAGAAATGCGCCGGACTTCGCGCAGCGTATCGCCGAGCCGCGTGAGACCGGTGGACAGCGCGGCTTCGGCGGCGGGCACGCGAGCGTCGCCGCGTTCGAGGCGCGCGAGCGCCGATTCGAGCAGCAGCTTCACGGAGACCATCATCTGGCTGATGCCGTCGTGCAATTCGCGCGACAGCCGCGCGCGTTCGTTTTCCTGCGATTCGACCACCTGGCGCGCGAGCCGCTTCAGTTTCGCGTCGGCGCTGCGATATTCGCTGACGTTGAGCACGAGCGCGCACAGCGCGATCACCGCGAGCCCGGCCACCGCGATCGCGTCGATCCACTTCATCGTGCGATCGATATTGGCGGCCGCCTCGGCGTCGATATGCGCGAGCGTCGAGTCGACGTCGTCGAGATAGATGCCGGTGCCGATCATCCAGCCCCAGCGTTCGAGCGGCACCACGTAGCCGAGTTTCGACTCGATCTTGCCGGTCGACGGGCGATGCCACAGATAGCGCACGTAACCGCCGCCGCGCGTGGCCGCGGCGAGCAGTTGCTGGATCGTCGGCGCGCCCTGGCTGTCGCGCAGCGACCAGAGATCGCGGCCGACCAGATCGGGCTCGCGCGGATGCATCAGCGAGCGGCCATGCATGTCGTAGACGAAGAAGTAGCCGTCCTCGCCGAAATCCATCTTCTTGAGCACGGCGAGCGCGCGCATGCGCAGCAGCGCGTCGTCGCGCGCATTGTCGCGGCCGGCCTCGTAGAGCGGCTCGATCGCGGTGGTCGCGAGTTCGACGTAGTGCCTGAGTTCGATCTCCTTGCTCGCGAGGTAAGCGGCCTGGGTCGTCGCGTGCTGCCGCTCGGCGAGTGCCGTGGCTTCGCGGCGCACCCCCGTTTCGATGCTGGCGATCGCCGCCAGGAACGGCACGATCGCGAGCAGCACAATCTTTGCTTTGAGTTTCATCGTTGAAAAACGGCCGGCAGTCTACGTAGTATTACGTAGACTGCTTACGTAGTTGCGCGCTTGTGAGGACGCCCGTGAAGGCGAATACTACATCCCCGCGGCGCGCCGTGCCGCGTGGGGGCCCTGCGCGCCGTTCGCGGAGCGGTTTCGGCACTTGCGGCGCAAGCGCTCGCGCGAGCCGCGGCGTTCGGGCCGTTTCTTAGGGAATTCCCGGAATTCCATGAAATTCCCCGAACGGCGCGCCCGCTGCCTGTTTTTCCGCCTGACCTCAGGCAACCGGACACCTGCACGCCAGGCCATAAGCGATGACGCGCGGTGTCGACAAGACCCAAGGAGACATACGTGGAGACCACCACTTCCGCCGGCCGTTCATGGCGCTGGCTCATTCTGCTGATTCCTTATATCGCGCTGCTGTGGCTGCCGTTCTATAACGACGCGCATCCCTCGTTCGCGGGCTTTCCGTTTTTCTACTGGTATCAGTTTCTGTGGGTGCCGTTGACCTCGCTGCTGGTCTACATCGTGTATCGAGGTATCAAATGAGCGATCTGAATCCAGTGAACCCCGTCTCGATGTCGGTATTCATCGCGTTCTTCGTGCTCGTGACCGTGATCGGCTTTTTTGCCGCGCGCTGGAAGCGGGGCGATCTCACGCAATTGCACGAGTGGGGCCTCGGCGGCCGCCAGTTCGGCACGATCATTTCGTGGTTCCTCGTCGGCGGCGATTTCTATACTGCCTATACCGTGATCGCGGTGCCCGCGCTCGTTTATTCGGTCGGCGCGTATGGCTTCTTCGCGTTGCCGTACACGATCATCGTCTATCCGTTCGTATTCGCGGTGATGCCAAAGCTGTGGAAAGTCGCGCACGACAAAAACCACATCACGGCGGCCGACTACGTGCACGGCGAGTACGGCGGCAAGTGGTTTCCGGCCGCGGTCGCGCTGACCGGCATCGTCGCGACGATGCCGTATATCGCGCTGCAACTGGTCGGCATGCAGGTCGTCATCAAGGGGCTCGGCGTGAGCGGTGAAATGCCGCTGATCGTCGCGTTCGTGATTCTCGCGCTCTACACCTATGCGAGCGGTTTGCGCGCGCCGGCGATGATCGCGTTCGTCAAGGACATCATGATCTATATCGTCGTGATCGCGGCGGTATGGCTGATTCCGGTGAAGCTCGGCGGCTACGGACACGTGTTCGCCGTGGCCGACGCGCACTTCCAGGCGAAGGGCGGCGCGACCGGTATTCTGCTGAAGCCGTCGCAGTACACCGCATTCGCCTCGCTCGCGCTCGGCTCGGCGCTCGCCGCGTTCATGTATCCGCATACGATGACGGCGGTGTTGTCGTCGGCGTCGGCCAAGACCGTGCGCAAGAACGCGATCTTCCTGCCGGCGTACACGCTGCTGCTCGGCCTGATCGCGCTGCTCGGCTATATGGCGATCGCGGCCGGCGTGAACGTGAAGTCGGCCAGCGACGTCGTGCCCGCGCTGTTCGGCACGCTGTTCCCGGCGTGGTTCATCGGCTTCGCGGCGGCTGCGATTGCGATCAGCGCGCTGGTGCCGGCGGCGATCATGTCGATCGGCGCGGCGAATCTGTTCACGCGCAATCTGTGGCGTCCGCTGGTTGCGCCGAATCTTTCGCCGCAAGCCGAGGCCGCCAACGCGAAGATCGTCTCGCTGGTCGTGAAGTTCGGCGCGCTGCTGTTCATCGTGTTCCTGCCGACGCAGTACGCGATCGATCTGCAACTGCTCGGCGGCGTGTGGATTCTGCAGATTTTCCCGGCCGTCGTGTTCTCGCTGTACACGCGCCGCCTCAATACGCCGGGCCTGTTCATTGGCTGGCTCGTCGGTATCGCGCTCGGCACGGGTCTCGCGATCTCGCAGGGACTCAAGCCGGTGTACGGGCTGCATGTCGGCCATGAGGACTATCCGCTTTATATCGGCATGATCGCGCTGGCGGCGAACATTGTCGTGAGCTTTGCGGTGTCGGCGCTGTCGCCGCGCAGGGCAGCAGTGACGACGGCCTGATCGGCGTCTCGTTGACTGGTTTGAAAAAACGCCTTGGCGCGAATAGCGCCAAGGCGTTTTTTATTGCGTCGGTTCCGCGCCGTTCTGTTTCGTTTTGTTCCGCGCCGTTCCGTTCAGGCAGCGGCCTGGCAAGGTGGCAATGCCAACGCGGCGGAGCGGCCGACGAATCAGCCGGGCAGCACGCCCACTCCGCTAGAACCGCTCGACGCGAAACGGCCACGGGTCCACGAGCGTTTCCTCGCCGCTCATCATCTCGGCGAGCAGCCGGCCCGTCACCGGCCCGAGCGTCAGGCCGTGATGCGCGTGGCCGAATGCAAACCACAGGCCCTGATGCTTCTTCGCCGCACCGATGATCGGCATCATGTCCGGCGTGCAGGGGCGGCGCCCCATCCACGGCTCGGCGTCGAGACGCTCGCCGAGCGGGAACAGCGTGCGCGCGATCGGCTCGACCGCGTCGAGTTGCGCCGGTGTTTTGTCCGCGTCGCGCCGCGCGATTTCCGCGCCGGTGGTCAGGCGGATGCCGCGTGCCATCGGCGCGAGCACGTAGCCGTTTTCGGCGTCGAGCACCGGATGATTGAGCCGCGCCGTCTGACGCGGCGCATAGTGCATGTGATAGCCGCGCTTGACCGCGAGCGGCAGCCGATACCCGAGCCGCGTACTGATGCGATCCGACCACGGCCCGAGCGCGACGACGACCGACTCGGCCTCGAGCGTCCCTTCCTGCGTGTCGACTTGCCAGCCTTCGCGCAGCGTGTCGGCGTCGCCGATAAAAAACCGCCCGCCGAGCGCTTCGAAATAGCGTGCATATGCGGTGACGAGTGCGTTCGGATCGCTGACCGTGTCGGAGTCCGGATAACGCAGGCCGCCTTGCAGACGCTTGTCGAGGTCGGGTTCCAGCTGCCGCAGACGCGGTGCGTCGAGCGTTTCAAACGCGACGCCGTATTCGCGATGCCAGCGCTCGGCGATCCGTATTTCGGCATCCCTGGCAATACCGCTGCGAAACACCTTGATCCAGCCGGTCGGGCGCAGCAGCGCGCTGGCTCCCGCGGCGGCGGCCAGCGCGTGATGTTCGCTGATGCAATGCTCGATCAGCGTCGCGTACGACTTCGCGATGGCCGCGTGCTTCAGCGGATGCGAGTTGCGCCAGTAGCGCCACAGAAACGGCGCGGTTTCGAGCATGGCGTTGGCGTGATAGCGCACCTCGGGCGACTGGTTGCGCGCATAGCGCAGCAGCGTGCCGAGCCTGCGCGGCAGCGCGTACGGATAGACGCCTTCGCGCTGGATCAGCCCCGCGTTGCCGAACGAGGTCTCGTTGCCGGGCTGCTTGCGGTCGAGCAGCGCGACCGCGCGTCCGCGTTTCTGAAGATGCACGGCGACGCACACACCGACAATGCCGGCGCCGAGCACCACGGTATCGAATTTCATGCGGCTGCGCGTCTCGTCCAGGGTCACTGCGGGTCACAGCCGGGTTACGGCTCTCGACGCTCGGAACAGGGCGGCAGCCTGGAAAGGCAGGGGACGGCGAGGATGCGGCGAAGGGAGCGTGCTTTTATCTTATACGCTGATCGGCCCGCTGATCTATTGGCGAAAAACCGTGGTTGGGAAAGCCCCAGGGCCGCGCAAAAGTCCCGCTACGGGTGCGGTTTGCGCCATCGGAACGCATGTTTGAAATGTCTCGCGGACGGGGGGCGATCGGGGAAGAGATCGGCCTCGCACCCGTCAGCGTGTAAACTGCTGAGTTTTTTGCTTCCGGTGGTATGTTGCAAGCCCCCCAGCGCACCGCTCTGAGCGGCCCCGCGCTCGTTCGCCTACTGACCCGTCTCGCGGATGTCGATGCCGTCGAATCGCGGCAATCGTTGTCGGATCAACTGAGCCAGTGGCTCGGCTGGACCGATGCGATCGCGTTGTCGTCGGCGTTGAACGGCGCGCCGCCGACCGTCGCCGCCGGCGCGCGCGGCTTCGGCCGTGCCGACGAAGACGAATGCGCGCGTGTGCGCGGCTCGCTCGCGAGCGCCATCGCCGGCGACAGCGTGCTTGCGCCCGCGCGGCGGCACGCACCGGCGCGGGCGTCGGCACCGGCTCACGGATCGGCGCATGGTTCGACGCGGATGTCGGCACAGATGTCGGCACAGCTACCGGCGCAACGCGGCGGCGCCGACCCGCAAGCCGACTACGCGGTGTTTCGTCAGCGCTATCTTGCGCTCCAGCAGTCGATGGAGACGGCGATCGGCACGTTGCGCGGCCGTCTGCGCGCGCTGCTCGCCGCGCGTACGCCGGCGTTCGCGCGCCTCGCGGTCGTGGATGCGGTGATGGAGCGCGCGCTGAGCGAGCGCGAGCGGACCGTGCTGGCGGCGGTGCCGGGATTGCTCGGCGGGCACTTCGCGCGTTTGCGCGAGGTTGCGCTTCAGCGGCAGGCCGAAGCTGAAGCTGCAACCGAAACCGCAGCCGAAGCGGATGCCGCGCGGCAAAAGCTGGCCGAAGCCGATACCGCAGCCGATGCCGAAGGCGATGCCAGCGCCGCACGGCAGAGCCCGGCACAGATGCAAGCCGGCGCCGATCCCACGCCGGCCGAAGCGCTTGAGGCTGAGGCCACGGCCCGCGCCGCCACCACCGCCCAGGCAAAAGCCGTGGCCGCGGCCGCGGACCCCGCCGGGGTTTCCGCGACCGCCGGCCACCGCGCGCCGGTCACGCAGGACGCGTGGCTGGACGTATTCCGCAAGGACATGCAGAGCGTCTTGCTTGCCGAACTGGATGTCCGTTTTCAACCGGTCGAAGGGCTGCTCGCGGCCCTTCGCGCCTGCTAACTGGGACCCCATGTCCAGATATCGTATCGATCTCGTCGTGTTTCTCGCGGGTCTCGCCGCTGTGTGCTGGATCGCAGCCGGCTATGCCGTCACCAACCCGCTCGCGTTCGCCGTCACGCTGCTGATCGGCATGTTCTACGTGCTGGGCGCGCTCGAATTGCGCCGCTATAGCCAGGCCACCGGCACGTTGACGCGCGCGGTCTCCGCACTGTCCGGTCCGCCGCCGGGGCTGTCGGCGTTTCTCGACACGCTGCATCCGGGGTTGCGCAATGCCGTGCGTCTGCGTGTCGAGGGCGAGCGCGTGGCGCTGCCGGGCCCCGCGTTGGCGCCTTATCTGGTCGGCCTGCTGGTTCTGCTCGGCATGCTCGGCACGCTGCTCGGCATGGTGATGACGCTGCGCGGCACCGGCCTCGCGCTCGAAAGCGCCAGCGATCTGCAGGCGATCCGCGCCTCGCTGGCGGCGCCGGTCAAGGGGCTCGGCTTCGCGTTCGGCACCTCGATCGCGGGTGTTTCGACGTCCGCGATGCTTGGGCTCCTGTCGGCGCTGTGCCGCCGCGAACGGCTCGATGCCGCGCAACAGCTCGACCTGAAGATCGCGACGACGCTGCGCGTCTATTCGCGCAGCCATCAGCGCGAGGAAAGCTTCCGGCTGCTGCAGCGCCAGTCCGACGCGATGCCGCAACTGGTCGAACGTTTGCAGACGATGATGAGCGCGATCGAGCAGCAGAGCGTCGCGTCGAACGAACGGCAGATCGCGGGCCTCGACGCGTTTTACGGCCGCACCGAGGCCGCGTACCAGCGCCTCGCCGGCGTCATCGAACAGTCGCTGAAGGACAGCGTGGCCGGCAGCGCGCGTGCGGCCGGCGAGGCGTTGCAGCCGGTCGTCGCCGCGACGATGGTCGGTCTCGCGCGCGAGACCACGGCGTTGCACGACTCCGTGACGCAGGCGGTGCACAGGCAGCTCGACGGCATGTCGGACGGCTTCGCGGCGACCAGCGCGAACGTCGCGCGGATCTGGAACGACGCGCTCGCCGGACATCGCGAGGCGAGCGAGGCGCTCGCCGGACAGCAGCGCGCGTCGCTCGCGCGTGTCGCCGAAACCTTCGAGCAGCGCTCGGCGGCCTTGCTCGACGGCGTGTCCGTGCGGCTCGAAGCGAGCGCGAGCGGCATGTCGCAGGCGTGGGATGCGGCGCTCTCGCGTCAGCACAGCGCGGGCGAACAGCTTGCGGCGAACAACGAGCAGGCGCTGGCGCAGGCCGCGGCGACGTTCGAGCGGCATGGCGCGTCGTTGCTGCAAGCGGTCGGCCAGTCGCATGCGGACTTGCAGACGCAACTCGCGGCATGCGACGAACAGCGCCTGAGCGCGTGGACCGAGTCGCTTGGGGCGATGAACGCGAAGCTGGGTGAGCAATGGCAGCAGACCGGTGAGCAAACCGCGAGCCGTCAGCGGGAGATTTGCGAAACGCTGGCGCAAACCGCGCGCGATATTTCGGCGCAAACACAGACTCATGCACGGGAGACAATCGGCGAAATCGACCGCCTCGTACAGGCAGCGGCCGATGCACCGAAGGCCGCGCTGGCGATGCAAACCGAACTGGCCGCGCGCGATGAGCAGCGTTTGACTACGTGGACTGAAACGCTTGGCGCGATGGCTGCGAATCTGAGCGAGCAATGGCAGCAGACCGGTGAGCAAACCGCGAGCCGTCAGCAGGAAATCTGCGAAACGCTGGCACAGACCGCGCGTGATATTTCGGTGCAAGCGCAAGCGCATGCAACGGAAACGATTGGCGAAATCGACCGCCTTGTACAGGCAGCGGCCGAAGCCCCGAAGGCCGCACTGGCGATGCAAACCGAACTGGCCGCACGCGACGAACAACGTCTGACCACATGGACCGAAACGCTCGGCGCAATGGCTGCGAATCTGAGCGAACAATGGCAGCAGACCGGCGAGCAAACCGCAAGCCGTCAGCAGGAGATTTGCGAAACGCTGGCTCAAACCGCGCGTGATATTTCGGCGCAAACACAGACTCACGCACGCGAAACAATCGGCGAAATCGACCGCCTCGTACAGGCAGCGGCCGAAGCACCGAAGGCTGCGCTGGCGATGCAAACCGAACTCGCCGCACGCGACGAGCAACGCCTGACCACATGGACCGAAACGCTCGGCGCAATGGCTGCGAATCTGAGCGAGCAATGGCAGCAAACCGGCGCGCAAACCGTAAGCCGCCAGCAGGAAATCTGCGAAGCGCTCGCACAGACCGCGCGCGACATCTCGGCGCAAACACAGACCCACGCACGCGAAACAATCGCCGAAATCGAGCGGCTCGTGCAGGCGGCATCGGAAGCGCCGAAGGCCGCCGCCGAGGTCGTCGCCGAACTGCGCCAGAAGCTCTCCGACAGCATGGTCCGCGATACCGCGATGCTGCAGGAACGCAGCCGTCTGCTAGAAACGCTGGAGACGCTGCTCGATGCGGTCAACCACGCGTCCACCGAACAGCGCACGGCCGTCGATGCGCTCGTTTCCACCTCGGCGGATTTGCTGGAGCGCGTCGGCAGCCGCTTCACCGATCACCTCGAACACGAGACCGGCAAGCTCGGCGCGGTCGCCGCGCAAGTCACCGGCAGCGCGGTCGAAGTGGCGAGCCTCGGCGAAGCATTCGGCGCGGCCGTGCAGGTCTTCGGCGAATCGAACGACAAGCTCGTCGCGCATCTCGAACGCATCGAAGCGGCGCTCGGCAGATCGCTCACGCGCAGCGACGAGCAACTGGCCTATTACGTTGCCCAGGCGCGTGAAGTAGTCGACCTGAGCGTGATGTCGCAGAAGCAGATCGTCGAGGATCTGCAACGGCTTGCCGTGCAGCGCGCAACCGCCGGAGCCGACGCGGTATGAGCGAGGACATCGACGGCGGCGTGGAAACGGCCGCGCCGATCTGGGCCGCTTTCGGCGATCTGATGTCGGTGCTGCTCGGCGCGTTCGTGCTGATTCTGGTGGGCGTGATCGGCGTGCAGCTCGAACTGTCGAGCAAGCTCGAACAGGAGGTCAAGCAGCGCCAGGCCGAAACGCAGCGCCGCAAGACGCTCGAACAGGCGCTCGCCGGGCCGCTCGCGGCGGGTCGCGTGACGCTCGTCAACGGGCGCATCGGCATTAGCGGCAACGTGCTGTTCGCCTTGAACTCGGATCAGTTGCAGCCCGAGGGCCGCGCGTTGCTGAAGAGCCTCGCCGGACCGCTTGGCGCCTATCTGCGTGCGAGCGACCAGATTCTGATGGTGAGCGGCTTTACCGACGACCAGCGTTTGCGCGAAGGCAACCGGCGTTTCGCCGATAACTGGGAGCTGTCGGCGCAGCGCGCGCTGACCGTGACGCGCGCGCTGATCGACGACGGCGTTCCGGCGGCGTCGCTGTTCGCGGCCGCGTTCGGTTCGGGCCAGCCGGTGAGTTCGAATGCCGACGAGCAGGGCCGTGCGAAAAATCGTCGCGTCGAAATCGCGCCGGTGCCGCGGCCGTCCGCCGCGGCCGCCACGGAGAAGTCCGGTGCTTGACGACGAGCGCGGCGAGTATGGCGAGAGTAGCGAGCAGGGCAATCGGGACGGGCGCGCGGCGAGCCTGACGCATGCCGTGCAGGACGATGCGCGCCATCCGGTTCGCGCCACGCTCGACGCATGGCGCGCGCGCGGCGCGGATCGCCTCGACCCGGTGCGCTTTCATTTCATCGAGGCACTGGCGCGGCGCGTGCTGCATCACCACGGCGAGGCGCGGCGCGTGCTCGACGAGAGACTGGCGGGATTGCTCGATGCCTATGCGGCCGTCGTGGCCGAGGCCGATAGCGCGTCCGAACCTTCTGCGGCGGCAGGCGAGTCCAATGACGACGCGACACTCGCGAGCCTCGTCGAACGCATGGCTCATCGCGCGCGTCCTCATGGCGAGGCCAGCGCCGCCGCTTATCCCGAACTGCCCGCGCTCGATTACTTCAGGGACGTCTGGTCCAGAGTCCGCACCGAGAAGCAGTTGCGTCAGTCGCTCGCGAAGGTGCCGGGCAATGCGGGGCCGCTCAATTCGAGCAGCCTCGTGCATCGCGCGTTGTCGTTGATGCGCGAGTTGTCGCCGGAATATCTGAAGCAGTTTCTGTCGTACGTCGATACGCTGGCGTGGCTCGAACAGATGAACGGCGGCGCGCCCGCCGCTAAAGAAACACCGCGTGCGGCGAGCACGGGCAAGGGCGCGCGCGGCAAGGCGCGCTGAATTCCGCCGGCGTTCATGCCGGGGTTCGCGCTGAGGTTCGCGCCGCGCCGAAGCGTTCAGTCGAAATCGAACATGTCGAAAATCGAACGCTTCTTCCGGTAGCCGCGATAGTCCGCGCGGCGCTCGTCGTGGCCGCGCTGGCGCTCTCCTTCATACCTGCGCTCTGCGTGCCGCGCATCGTCGCGTGTGGGGCCCGCGTCGCCTATGTCCTGCGCAATCAGCTTGTCGAGTTCGCCGCGATCGAGCCATACGCCGCGGCAGTTCGGGCAGTAGTCGATCTCGATCGAGCGGCGCTCGGTCATCAGCAGATCGGTCGTCGTGCAGACAGGGCATTTCATGATGAAGCTCCTTGTGTTCGCGGGCATCGAATGGGCCGATGCCCTTTTTCAAACAACCTTCAAACAACCCTCAAACTTTCCAACCGCATTTCACGCACGCGGGACCAGAGGTACGCCACCGGGGCTCGCAGTCGCGCTGTCGAGCCGCAGTGACGGCGGCCGTCAACGCGAGACACCTTCCACCCGCTTCGCCGGCTTCGCTTTCGCGCGCCTCGCGAGCATGTTCATCATCTCGACGAATGCGGAGAACGCCATCGCCGCGTAGATGTAAGCCTTCGGCACGTGCGAGCCGAAACCTTCGGCGATCAGCGTCATGCCGATCACGAGCAGGAAGCTCAGCGCCAGCATCACGATGGTCGGATTGCGCTCGATGAAGCGCGCGAGCGGCTGCGCGGCGAACAGCATCGCCATGACCGAGACGATCACCGCGACGAACATGATCGGCATGTGCTCGGTCATGCCGACCGCGGTGATGATGCTGTCGACCGAAAACACGAGGTCGAGCACGATGATCTGGCCGATCGCGGCCGCCACGCCCAACTGCACGGTCGAGCTTGCCTTGGCGGCGACGTCGTCCGCGTGGGTCACGTGATGGCGGATTTCGCTCGTCGCCTTCCACACGAGGAACAGGCCGCCGCCGAGCAGGATCAGATCGCGCCACGAAAACCCGTGGCCGAACAGCGTGAACACGGCTTCGGTCAACTGCGCGATCCATGCGACCGTGCCGAGCAGGGTCAGCCGCATCACCAGCGCGAGCATGAGGCCGAGGCGCTGCGTGCGCGCGCGTTGCGCGGCCGGCAACTTGTTGCTGAGGATCGAGATGAAGATCAGGTTGTCGATGCCGAGCACGATCTCCATCACGATCAGCGTGAGGAGCGCGGCCCAGGTGGCGGGATCGGCGGCGAGGGCGAGCAGGGTATCCATGAGATGGTTCGTCAAAGGCGATGCGCCGGTGGTGGCGGAACCGTCATGATCGGGATTTTCATGGTTCGAATAAACCAGTGATAAGCTGAGCAATACATCGGTTTTTTCGAAGTATCAAACGAGCATGCTCAACTACCGTCATCTGTACTATTTCTGGATCGTCGTGAAGGAAGGCGGTTTCGCGCGCGCCGCCGAACGGCTCGACATGGCCGTGCAGACGATCAGCGCACAGGTGCGCGAGCTCGAAAAAGCGCTCGGGCGTCAGCTGCTGAAGCCGGCCGGGCGCGGCGTCGCGATGACCGAAGCCGGCGAGCAGGCGTTCAATCGCGCCGAGCAGATCTTCCAGCTCGGCGAGGCCTTGCTCGACGAAATGCGCGAGGCGACCGGCGCAGGCGCGGTGCGCTTCGCGGTCGGGTTGTCGGACGGCATGTCGAAGCTCGCCGCGCATGCGCTGCTCGCGCCGGTGCTGGCCACGCCGTCGCTGCGACTGCTGTGCCACGAGGGCGAGCCCGCGCAGCTATTGTCGGAGCTGGCGTTGCATCGGCTCGATCTCGTACTTGCCTGTCAGCCGGCGCCGCATGGCGCGGATCTGCGCGTCGTGAGCCAGCGTGTCGCCGGTTCGCCGGTGGATTGGTACGGCCCCGCGCAGATCGTGCGCAAGCCGGTTCGCGCGAGTTTTCCGCACTGTCTCGCGGAGGTGCCCGTGCTGCTGCCGACCCGTCACGGTGCCTTGCGCGCGCGGCTCGACCGCTGGTTCGAGGCGCAGGGCGTTCGTCCGCGCATCGTCGGCGAATTCGAGGACAGCGCGCTGATGGCGGTGTTCGCGGCGCGCGGGCTCGGCGTGTTTCCGCTCGCGGAGCCAGGCGCCGACGATCTGTCGTTGCTGCCGGGATTGCGCCGGCTCGGCCGCGCGGACGGCGTGCTCGAAGAGATTCACGCGATCCGTTCGCGGCGCGGCCAGCACCATGCGCTGGCCTCGCAGGTGATCGCGGCGGCGCAGCCGTGAGAGCGATGTGTTTTCAGCACCCTCGGCACCTGCGCCGCTTTCACGACGCGCCGCCCGTCATCAGAACGCGTGACGCATGCCGACCGTGACCGCCACCTGCGTATTCGTCGACGACGGCGACAGCGTGTTGATCATCGCGTGCGACAGCACCGACCCAGCTGGCGCGCCGTGCGCGTTCTGGTACACGCTTTCGAGGTAGAAGTCCGTGCGCTTGCTGAGCGCGTAGTCGGTCTGCAGCATCGCGGTGTTCCAGGCCGGCGACGAGCCGTTGTACGCGCCGTGCGTGTAGGTGTAGGCGCCCGATACGCTCCATGCCGGCGTCAGTTCGTACTTCACGTTCGCCTCGTAGTTGTCGAGGCGCAGCGAACCGCCGAGCGTGCCGGCCGGGTCGCCGCTCGCGCCGAGATAGTCGCCCGTGCCGAACGAGAACACGCCCGCGACGTCGTCGATCTGCGTGTGGCTCCACAGCAGGCCCACCGTGGCCGGACCGAACGTGTAGTTGCCGCCGAGCGACCAGATGCGCTGACGCCGCGCGATGAAGTTCGCGCTCGCGTCGCTGGCCGTCACGGCGCCCGTGCCGTTGCCCGCGTTGTTCAACTGCAGATAGCCGGCCGCGAGATTGAGCGGGCCTTGCGCATACGACAGACCGAAGCCGTACGAGCGGTTGTTCGCGAAGTCGCCGGCCTTGTTGCTGAACGAGTACATCGTTTCGAACGTGACGCCGTGATAGACCGGGCTCGCGTACTTGACCGAGTTGTTGATGACGACCGAGTTCGCGGCGAGATTGTCGTTCTCGAACGGATGCGCGGCGAGGCTGCCGCCCCAGGTGTTGAAGCTTGCGGAGAGCGGGCCGACGAGGTCGTTCATCACGTCGAACTGGCGGCCGAACGTCAGCGTGCCGTACGGATCGCTTTGCAGGCCGACCCATGCCTGCGAGCCGAACGCGCTGCCGGAGAACGCCTGCGCGCCGTTGTTGAGCAGGAAGCCCTGTTCGAGCTTGAAGACCGCGTGCAGGCCGGCGCCGAGGTCTTCCGAACCCTTGAGGCCGAACACCGTGTTCTGCGTCGTGCTGCTCATGACTTGCCAGTTGCTGTGGCCGAACTGGTTGTTCGTATAGACGAGGCCGGTATCGAGCAGGCCGTAGAGCGTCACGCTGCTTTGCGCGTGCGCGGACAGCGTGAAGGCGCCGCACAGCGCGGCGGCGAGCAGGGTCTTTTTCATGGCGAGTGGTCCTTGATTAAAACGATCTTGTTCGAGTGATCTGGATGCGTCGTGCTTCGTCGTGCAATGGGCTGCGGGCCGTCGATAAGCACGCGGCATGCCAGTGGCGGCAACAAGCGCCCGCCGGCCGGCTCGCGCGGGCCGTGTGGGGACGAGGCAGGGTTTTCCGGAACACCGGCGTGAGCGCGAAAACAGCGAGGGGGCGAAGCTTATCCTGTTCCGGCGCTCAGCGGGAGGGCAGGGCGGAGGCAATTAGCACGATCGGGGTGCATGCCATGAGCGGCCACGGGGCGGCCTCGCTGATGGCGGGTCGGGCCGCGAGGCGTGGCAGACGAGTCAGAGGCCGCGAGTCGGCGCCAGCGGCTCGCAATGCGCGCCGCCGGTTCTTGCGCGAGTCAGAATCTCGGTCACAGCCCTTAGGGCTTGCCGGCGGCCTGCGACGGCGCCTGTTGAGTCGGCGTGACGTTCGACGATTCGCGCACGAGCCGGTCGGTCATTGCCGATGCCGCTGGATTCGTGCTCCGGCTGGCCGGCATTTGCGGCTGTAGCGGCACGCTGACGCCGGACGGCATCGGCAGCGAGGGATCGGGTTTCGCGGATTCCCGCACCAGCTGATCGGTCATGGCCGACGCGACCGGGTTCGAGCCACGGCCGGTTGGCATCGGCATTTGTGGCATTGTCGGCATTGGCGGTTGCGGCGGCGCGCCGGCGCCGGACGGTATCGGCAGCGACGGATCGGGCCTCGCCGATTCCCGCACCAGTTGCTGCGTCAGTGCCGCCGAGACGGCGTTCGTGCCTTCATTGGCGTTCGGGATCGCGTTGGAATACGGGTTTGCGCCGTTCGCGCGCGGTACGTCGTATCTGCGCACCTGTGCCTGCTCGACGCGCTGCGCCGGTCGCGGCCTCGGCTGCGGTTGAAATTGCGGCTGAGCTTGCGCTTGTGGCAAAGGTTGCGGCTGCATGAGCGGCTGGGCCTGCGCACGCGCGGACACGGGCGGCTGCGCCGGTGCGGGTGCAACGGATGCAGCGGGCACCGCACTATCGATTCGCCCGGTGACGATCTGGCCGGCATCGGGCGCGGCACTCGGGGCGGGCGCTGCCGCGAGTGCGGGGGCCGGAGCAGGAGCGGCCGGCGCTGCCGATGCCACATTCTGTGCCGGCAAAGCCCCGCCAGCAGACTGCTGCGACCGCGGCAACTGCCCCGCCTTGCCCGCAGCACCGTCGGCCGGCAAGGCCGGCAACACACTGCCGCCGGTCACACGCGGCGAGCCGCCCTGCGAGTCCAATGCCGCGTCGTTATCGGGGCTGCCTGTCACCGCGCCGGCGACTTCGAGCTGTTTGTCGTCCTTGGGAAACAGCAGATAACCGGCGATGCCTGCATCGATCAGCAGCAGGCCGACTATCAACAACTTACCGGTATTCGTCATATCTAAACCAACAATCTTCATGAACTGCAATTAATCGATGATAAACGCAGGCTCCCGCGACGACGCTTTCCACCGCCGCGTCGAGACTATTCGGATGGCTGATGTCGGAATGAACCTGGAACCCATGGAGCGCGCAAGCAAGTGAGCAAGCGGCGTTCCTGCTCCTCGTTCGTGTCATCGAGAATCATCGAGATCGCCTGTTTTTTCGCGCTTACTACGATTTTCGTTTTTGAGCCAGTTTCTTATTCGATTGGCATACAACGGTCGCCCTGCAACGCAAGCTGTGCTGTTCATGCAGGGAGCCTGTACTATGTAGCAGCGGAGCCGACCACCGGCCACGGTTCGGCTATCGTCGTCAGGGCAGGCCGTTGTGCCTGCGGGAGCGCTTCCAGCGGCGGCGTGATGAACCACGTGAAAACATGAACAACTTTATTCGACCCCCCGTTTTTTATCCGTCCACGGTTGTGTTTGTCGACGACAACGACAGCTACCTCGATGCGCTGCGCCGTTTTTTCCCAGACACCCACACCAATCTGTTTTTCACGCGGCCGCAAACCGCGCTCAACTATATCCGCCAGCATGCGCGCGAGAATTCGCTCGAATTCGCGTCGTCGTCGGCGTGCCTGAGCGAGCCGGGTGTCGAGCGTTTCGTCGAGACCTCGGCGGAGCGCGATATCGTCGCGCGGCCCTCGCGCTTCGAGGAAGTGGCGGCGGTTGTCGTCGACTACGATATGCCGAGCATCGGCGGGGTCGAATTTCTCGCGTCGATCTCGCATCTGCGCTGCGCGAAGGTGCTGCTCACCGGTGTCGCCGATGAAACCGTCGCGGTCAAGGCGTTCAACGCCGGCATCGTCGACCTGTACCTGCGCAAGACCGATCCCGATTCGGCCAACCGTCTCCTGCATTTCCTCAAGGACGCGAAGAGCCGCCATTGCGCGGAATCGGGCTGGCTCGCGCTCGGCGAGAACGGCATGACCTACTGCGATCCGCGCACGCGCAAGGTGATCGACGAAGTGGTGGCCGCGCAGGGCATCGTCGAGTACTACTGGCGGCCCGAGCAGAACGTGATCCTGATGTTCGACAGCGCGGGCAATCCGAGCGTGTTCGTCGCGTGGGCCGAGAACGACTGGATCTCGCAGGGCGAGATCGTCGCCGACGAGGGCGGGCCGTCCGACCTGCTGCGGCAACTCGCGGTGCGCGAGGTTATGCCGCTGTTCTGGCCGGACCTCGCCTATCGCTCCGGCATGAAGTTCAGGACGCTGACGCCGCGCGGCATTCCGGAGTGGGACGACGCGTTCTATGGCTGGACGCGTATCGAGCCGGCCGAAGTCGGTATCGACCTCGTAACGTTTTCGCAATGGCGCGCCCAGCGTAATCGCTGAACTGCGTCGATACGCCGCCCGCCGGTCGGGGGCGGCGCTCTTTCCGTGCGAGCAATCGCTCGCCTGCTCGCCCGTTTGTTCACCCGCCCGTTTGCCGGGTCTCCCGCTATGTCGCGTGGCGCCGTGTGACGGCCGGCAGGCCGATCACGTGTCCTGCGAAGCGCGCGGGCGGCAACGCGGCGTGGGCTTCCGCGAGTTCGCGCACGCGCGCTGCGACGTCGGGATCGAACGCGATGCTGCGCGGCCCGCTCGTATCGACGTGCAACAGCATCTGCTCGCTCGCGGCGACGGGTTCGGCGCGCTGGCCGTCGAGCGCGAACATTTCAAGGTACAGGTGGATTCGTTTCACGTCGTGCGCGAGGAGGCGCATGTCGATGCGCACCTGCGCGCCTTCCTTGATCTCGTGCAGATAGTTGAGATGGGCTTCGAGCGTGTAGATCGAACGCCGCCGTTCCTTGCGCACGCTGTCGGGCAGGCCGATCAGATCGATCAGCTCATCGCCGGCGAGACTGAAAAGCAGCATATAGAAAGCGTCGCGCATGTGGCCGTTGTAATCGACCCATTCGGCGCGCACGGTTGCGCGATAGGAAGGCAGGGCAACGGCTGGCGGCATGGGCGCGGGTCTCCTCGATCGGATGCGATGGCGTGGGCGCTTCGTTGTGCGTCATCAGTGTAATGCATGACGATTTGACCGCACGGCCGATATGCCGGCCACGCATTGTGGTGGCTAGCGCAACAGTGAATTCATGGTTCAGGGGCTTCTGTGCGATACAGCCGGCTTCTAAACTGGCTTCACCGCTGCGGACAACCGGTCGTTGCACAAGGCGCCGCGGCAACCGAACGAAGCAATCTCTGGAGATTGGACATCATGAAGACCATCAAGTCGCTGATCGAAGCTACCGTTATCGCCGCTCTCATTGCCGCGCCGCTCGCGGCCTCGGCCCAGTCGAATCAGGCTAACGAACCGGTCACGCGCGCGCAGGTGCGTGCCGAATTGGTCCAGCTCGAAAAGGTCGGTTACGATCCGGCCACCGAGAACGTCGTCGATTATCCGGCCAATATTCAGGCGGCCGAAGCGAAGGTCTCGGCCCAGAATCAGGCGGTGGGGAATAGCGGCTACGGCGCGCCGGCGCACGGTTCGTCGCAGCGCGGCGGCCGTGCCGATTTCGTCCCGAGTTCGTACTCGGTGCCGGTGGTGAATTACGCGCGCTGATGAATCGAGGAAGCGGCGGTGCGAGGAGCGGTTTCGCTCCCCGCGCATTGAATCAGATCACCCTGGAATCAGATCACCCGGTCGCGCAGCCATGCCGAGCTGAGATCGATCACGGTCACGACGACGATCACCATGATCATCAGCGCGGACGTCTGCGCATAGTCGAACGAGCGGATCGCCTCGTACAGCACGACGCCGATGCCGCCCGCGCCGACCATGCCGACCACCATCGCCGAACGCACGTTCGATTCGAAGCGATACAGCGCATACGAAATCCACAGCGGCAGCACTTGCGGCAGCACCGCGTAGACGATTTCGTCGAGAGGCGTCGCGCCGGTCGCGCGCACGCCTTCGGCCGGACGCGGATCGATCGCCTCGACCGCTTCGGCGAACAGCTTCGCGAGCACGCCGGTCGTGTGCACCCACAGCGCGAGCACGCCCGCGAACGGCCCGAGGCCGACCGCGACGATGAACAGCATCGCGAAGACCATTTCGTTGATCGCGCGGCACGCATCCATGAGGCGGCGCACCGGCTGCACGACCCACATCGGCGCGATGTTGTGCGCCGACATCAGGCCGAACGGCACCGCGCACACGAGCGAGAGGGCCGTGCCCCAGATCGCGACCGAGAGCGTCACGAACATTTCATGCACGTAGGTGCGCCACTCGGTGAAGTCGGGCGGGAAGAAGTCCTTCGCGAACTGCCCCATGTTCCCGGCGTCGCTGATGAGATCGAACGGACGCATGTCGGCGCTATGCCATGTGCCGCCGAGAACCGCCAGCACCACGATCCAGCCGAGCAGCGAGCGCCAGCTGAGCTTGCCGGCGGCCTTCGCCCGCGCCTCGCGCGCCGCCGCCCGTGCTGCGGACGGGTCGTCCGCGGGCGCGGGCGAGGTGACCAGATCGGCCGGGTTCATGGCTTCTGCTGTGCGCTAAGCGCGCTCAGCTTCGCATCGAGTTCGGCGAGCTGGGTCTTGCGCTCGCTGTCGGACAGATGCGTATCGGCCTCGACCTTCTGCTTCTGCTGGAACAGCGCGATCTCGCGAATCGGCTGCAACTGTTGATCGGATGAAGCCTCGAAGCCGCTGTATTCGGTAATGCCGGCCATCACCGCCTTTTCATGCGGATCGGTCTTCGCATAGTTCAGGAAGAACTTGCGGATCTTGTCCTTGGTCGCTTGCGGCAGATCCTTGCGCCACACGAGCGGGTCCGACGGAATCAGCGGCGAGGTCCACAGCACGCGCACCTGCGCGAACTTGTCCGGATGCTCGCGCTTGAGCGTAGCCATCGCCATGCTGTTGTTGGTCGCGATGTCCACCTTGTTGTTCACGACGGCGAGCAGGTTCGCCTCGTGGCTCGACGGCAACACGCTCTTGAACGACGTATTGACCGGCGTGTTGTGCTTCGCGAACAGGTAGTAAGCCGGCACCAGCGTACCCGATGTCGAGTTCGGATCGCCGTAACCGAGCGTCACGTCCTTGGTGTTCTTGAAGACGTCGTCGAGCGTCTTGAAGCGGCTGTTCACGTTGGTGATGAGCAGCGAGTAGTAGCCGCTGTCGCCGTTCGCGTGCTGTGCCTTGGCGAATATTTCGCCGTTCGAACGATCCACGGCTTCCAGCGCCGAGGCGTTGCCGAAATAGCCGATCTGCACTTTGTTGAAGCGCATGCCTTCGATAATGCCGGCGTAATCGGTCGCGAAGAATGCCTTCACGTCGAGGCCGGTCTGCTTCTTCATGTCGTCGATCAGCGGTTCCCAACGTTGCTTGAGCACCGCCGACGAATCGGTCGAGATGATGCCGAGGTTGATTTCTTCGGCATGAGCCGCGGCGACGCAGGCGAAAGCGGCTGCGCCGGCAGCCAGCGTAATCAGTGAGCGCAGGAGTTTCATGGGTGAAGTTCTGGTTGAGTGAGCGGAATGGGGTGGATGGGCGATGCGGCGTGTTGCAGCCCGATGCGAATTTAGTTCGCGGGCGCGGCAGCGAGTGTGAACGGGTAGTGCGCGGCGGCGCGATTCGTGTCGTTGTGCTGCGCGGGGGCGTCGGCAAGGGACTCGTGCGCCGTGTCGTCGAGCAGTTCGTGCGCGTCGTCGCCATAGAGCTTCTTGAGCAGTGCCGGCGTGAGCGTACCGGAAGGGCCGTCGTAGACGACCTTGCCACGCCGCAGCGCAATCGTGCGCGCGCAGTATTGCATTGCGATGTCGACCTGATGCAGCGACACGAGCACCGTGATGCCATGCTCGACGTTCAGCGCGCGCAGCATGTCCATCACGCGGCGCGACGATTCGGGGTCGAGCGAGGCGATCGGTTCGTCGGCGAGCACGATGCGCGCGCGCTGCACGAGCGCACGCGCGAGTGCCGCGCGCTGTTGCTGACCGCCCGACAGATTCGCGGCGCGTTCGCGCGCATGTTCGCCGATGCCGACTTCGTCGAGCGCGGCGAGCGACAGCGCGCGCTCGGCCTGCGGAAAGAGGCCGGTCAGACGGCGCCACCACGGCAGCCGCGCGAGCGCGCCGATCAGCACGTTGGTTTCGACGGAAAGCCGGTTGACCAGATTGAATTGCTGGAACACGAAGCCGATGTCGCGGCGAATGCTGCGCACTTCCCCGACGATGCGGCCGTTCCGCTGGATCGGCCGGCCGAGAATCTCGATCTGCGAGGGCTGGGCGTCGGAGGCCGTGAAGCCCGCGATGTGCCGCAGCAAGGTCGACTTGCCCGAACCCGATGCGCCGATCAGCGCGACCATTTCGCCGGGCGCGACTCGCAGATCGATTTCGTCGAGCGCTTTGCGTCCATTGCCGAACGTCTTGCTCAAACGTTCGATTCGAATGGCTTCACGGATCGTTTCCATCTGTTTCTCCTCGTTGCAGCCGGCCGCTGCCGGTATGCGTGGGGGACATTCTAGGAAGCGTCTGTGACGGTTCAGTGAAGGCATCGCAACGTCTAGACGACTATATATTTCATGCCTTCCTGTATGTCGTCAGGATGGCAAAACAAAGTCAGCCGGAAGTCAGCCGAAGCGGCGAAGCGGGGCGGCACCGATCGCGATGCGCCGAAGAATGAAAAATGACATACGGATGACACGATTCGTGCGCTACCGTGCCGCGCGCGCGTGCCGACACGCGGCCAGGCTATATTGCGTTATCCAGGGACCGTCCCCAATCATCCTTCACGCCGTCATGCCGACCCCTTTGAGCTTTCTTCCCGACAGCTTTGCGGAATACGAAGATCTCAAGTCGATTCTCGACCACGGCAGTGCGAGCTTCGAAATCTGCGCCGTGTGCGAAACCGCGGTGCATGGCCGGCATTTTTCGGTCTATACCGCGAGCATCGGTTCGTCCGATCCGTCCGCGCCGGCCATCGGCTTTTTCGGCGGCATTCACGGCCTCGAGCGGATCGGCTCGCAACTGGTGCTCGACTACATGCGCGCGCTGCTCGCGCGGCTCGAGTGGGACGAATTGCTGGTGCGGCAATTGCAGTCGGTTCGCCTGATCTTTCTGCCGATTGCCAATCCGGGCGGCATGTGGGCGGCGACGCGCGCGAATCCGCGCGGTGTCGATCTGATGCGCAACGCGCCGCAGGATGCCGATGCGCGCGTGCCGCTGCTCGCGGGCGGCCAGCGCGTCGGCGCGTGGCTGCCGTGGTATCGCGGCCGTGCGGGTGAGCCGATGGAGCCGGAGGCGGCCGCGCTGCTGCAGGTCGTCGAAACGCAACTGGCCACGCGCCCGCTCAGCATCGCGCTCGATTGCCACTCCGGTTACGGCTGGAGCGACAGCATCTGGTTTCCCTATGCGCGTACGCGCAAGCGAATGCCGCATCTGCCGGAAATGTACGTGCTCAAGAGCATGTTCGAGCATGCGCATCCGCACCACGGCTATAAGTTCGAGCCGCAGAGCCACCAGTATCTCGTGCACGGCGATCTATGGGACTACGCTTACGATCGCGTGCCGGCGCCGAACATCTTCCTGCCGATGACGCTCGAACTCGGCTCGTGGCTGTGGATCAAGAAGAACCCGCGCCAGCTGTTTTCGCGGCAGGGCATGTTCAATCCGGTCAAGGCGCATCGCACGGCGCGCGTGCTGCGGCGCCATGCGAACCTGCTCGACTTCCTCGCGCGCGCGGCGTTTTCGTCGCAACGCTGGCTGCCGCAAGGCAAGCGCCGCGAGCAGATGCTGGAAAGCGCGATCGATCTCTGGTACAGGCCGGACGCCGTATGAGCACCTGGATACTGCTGCGCGGACTTACGCGCGAAACCCGGCACTGGGGGCATCTGCCGGATGCGTTGCGCGAGCATTTGAGCCAGACCGCGAGCCACTCATCGGGCGAGGCCTTGCGCGATGCCGCGTGCCCGCGCCTGCTGCTGCTCGATCTGCCAGGTAACGGCGAGTTCGCGGATCGGCGCGCTCCGGCGACGGTCGCGGGCATGGTGGCGTTCGTGCGGCAAGCGGCTCTGCAAACGGGGGCGCCGGGGCCGTACAGCGTGCTGGCGATGTCGCTCGGCGGCATGGTGGCGACCGACTGGGCGCAGCGCTATCCCGAGGACATCGAGCGGCTCGTGCTGATCAACACGAGCATGCGGCCGTTCAGCCGTCCGCATGAACGGCTGCGGCCGTCGGCGTGGCCGGGTCTGCTCGGCATCGCCATGCATTGGAGCGATGCTGTCGAGGCCGAGCGCGGCATTCATCGGCTCACGTGCAATAACGTCGAAACATTGGGCACCGATATTGATACGTGGACGCGGATTCGCCGCGCCGCGCCCGTGAGCCGCGCGAATGCGCTGCGGCAGCTATGGGCCGCGGCGCGTTTCACGGCGGCGCGCGCCGCGCCGCGTTGTCCCTTGCTGATCCTCTCCGCGCGGGCGGATCGGCTCGTCAACCCGGCCTGTTCGACGAAGCTCGCGGCGGCTTGGCGGACCGGGCATCGCGTGCACCCGTGGGCCGGGCACGATCTGCCGCACGACGATCCGGCGTGGATGGCGGCGCAGATTCGCGCATGGCTGGAGCAGCGGGACGGGCCGGCCACGGCGTAGATGCCAGCAAGCGCGGCGGCCAGACCCGCGCCGTAAGCGGGCCGCGCCGCCAGCCGCTCGCCGTCAGCCGGCGCGGACTGCCGCAGTGCAGCGCGATGCGCGGCGGCGCCGCGAAAAAACGCAGCGGGTATTACCTGAGCGCGCCGATCGATCTGATTGCGCGCGACGGGCGCATAATCCATTGTCAGACGTTGCCTGCGAATCACACGATACTCACCATTGCCGCCAGCCAGGGGAGTCGATCATGCAAGCAAAGAACGAAGAAGCCGTCACGCACCTGCTGAACGATGTCGTCGAATTTGCGCGTGGACGGCTGCCCGAGCCGACCTTCAACATCGTCGAACCTTTCCTGCGGCATTACTACGATTTCGTCGACAGCGGCGATCTGCAAAGCCGCTCGATCGCCGATCTCTACGGCGCGGCGCTCGCGCACTGGCAAACCGCGCAGCGCTTCGCGCCGGGCCAGCAGCGGTTGCGCGTCTATAACCCGATCCTCGAACAGCACGGTTGGCACTCCGATCATACGGTGATCGAGATCGTCAACGACGACATGCCGTTTCTCGTCGATTCGGTGTCGATGGCGGTCAACCGCGAGGGGCTCGCGCTGCATTCGGTCGTGCATCCGGTGTTTCGCATCTGGCGCGCGACCGACGGCAGCATCGAGCGCGTGAGCCAGGGTGCCGAGGAAGCCGGCGATACGCGTTCGCACCTGACCTCGTGCATTCACTTCGAAGTGGACCGTTGCGGCGATGCCGCAAAACTCGACGCACTGCGCGACGACATCGCGCGCGTGCTCGGCGACGTGCGCGCGGCCGTGGAAGACTGGCCGAAGCTGATCGAGTGCGCGAAGGCGACGATCCAGGACCTCAAGGTTCGCGAGACGGGCGCGGAAGGCGTCGAAGCGCGCGCGTTCCTCGAATGGATGGTCGCCGATCACTTCACGTTTCTCGGCCAGCGCGACTACGAACTCGTGCAGCAGGACAGCGGCTATGGTTTGCGCGCCGTGCCGGGCTCGGGCCTCGGCATTCTGCGCGATGCGCTGCGGCCCGCCGGCGCCGCGGAAATCACGCCGCTGCCGCCGGCTGCGACGGAGATCATTGCCGGCACGTCGCCGATCTTTCTGACCAAGGCCAATTCGCGTGCCACCGTGCACCGGCCCGGCTATCTCGACTATGTCGGCATCAAGCTGACCGGCGCGGACGGCAAGGTGAGCGGCGAGCGGCGCTTCATCGGCCTTTACACGTCCACCGCGTATTTCGTTTCGGCTGCGGAAATTCCGATCGTGCGGCGCAAATGCGCCAATATCGTGCGCCGCGCCGCTTTCCTGCCGAAGGGACATCTGGCGAAATCGCTCGTGACGGTGCTCGAAACTTACCCGCGCGACGAACTGTTCCAGGCCGACGAAGATCAGCTCTACGACACCGCGCTCGGCGTGCTGCGTTTGCAGGAGCATCAGCGCACGCGTCTGTTCGTGCGGCGTGATCGCTTCGACCGCTTCGTGTCGTGCCTCGTGTTCGTGTCGCGCGACAAGTACAACACCGATTTGCGGCAGCGTATCGCCAACCTGCTCGCCGATGCGTTCAACGGCGAGAACGTCGAATTCACGCCGCTGCTCTCGGAGTCGACGCTTGCGCGGATTCATTTCGTCGTCCATGCGAAACCGGGCGGCATGCCGGACGTCGATACGCGCGAGCTCGAAGCGCGGCTCGTACAGGTTGCGCGCCGCTGGCAGGACGATCTCGCCGACGCGCTGCTCGACGTGTATGGCGAAGAGCACGGCAACCGTCTGCTGCAGCATTACGGCGACTCATTTCCCGCCGGCTATCGCGACGACTATCCGGCGCGCACGGCGGTGCGCGATATCGAGCTGATCGAGCGCGTGCAGGGCAGCGAAAGGCTTGCGATGAACCTGTACCGCCCGATCGAATCGGGACCGCGCGCGTTCCGCTTCAAGGTGTATCGCGCGGGCCAGCCGATCGCGTTGTCGCGCAGCTTGCCGATGCTCGAACATCTCGGCGTGCGGGTCGACGAAGAGCGGCCTTATCTGATCGAGGCACTGGGCGCGACGCCGGCATGGATTCACGACTTCGGCCTCGAACTCGCGGACGATGCCGAGTTCGACATCGAGCGCGTGAAGGACCTGTTCGAGGAAGCGTTCGAGCAGGTCTGGACCGGCGCGATCGAAAGCGACGACTTCAATCGCCTCGTCTTGCGCGCGCAACTGAATGCGCGCGAGGTGACGATTCTGCGGGCGTACGCGAAGTATCTGCGCCAGGTGGGCTCGACGTTCAGCGACGCGTATATCGAGCGCGCGGTGACCGGCAATCCGGCGATCGCGCGCATGCTCGTCGAACTGTTTATCGCGCGCTTCGATCCGGCGCTCGGCGCGGTGCGCGAGGCGCGCGTCGAAAGCCGTTTCGCGGCGATAGAGAGCGCGCTCGACCAGGTGCCGAATCTCGACGAGGACCGCATATTGCGGCAGTTCCTCGGCGTCATCAAGGCGACCAAACGCACCAACTACTATCGCTACGACGCCGAAGGGCGGCCGAAGTCGTACCTGTCGTTCAAGTTCGACCCGGCGCAGGTGCCGGGCTTGCCCGAGCCGAAACCGATGTTCGAGATCTGGGTCTATTCGCCGCGTGTCGAAGGCGTGCATTTGCGTGGCGGGCGCGTCGCGCGCGGCGGTTTGCGCTGGTCCGACCGGCGTGAAGACTTCCGCACGGAAGTGCTCGGCCTCATGAAAGCGCAGATGGTGAAGAACGTCGTGATCGTGCCGGTCGGCTCGAAGGGCGGCTTCGTCGTGAAGAATCCGCCGCCGCAAAGCGAGCGCGATGCGTGGATGCGCGAAGGCGTCGCGTGCTATCAGACCTTCCTGCGCGGCTTGCTCGACGTGACCGACAATCTCGCGGGCACCGACGTCGTGCCGCCGCCCGACGTGGTGCGCCACGATCCCGACGACCCGTATCTGGTCGTCGCCGCCGACAAAGGCACGGCCACCTTCTCCGACTACGCGAACGCGATCTCGCAGGAATACGGCTTCTGGCTCGACGATGCGTTCGCGTCGGGCGGCTCGGTCGGCTACGACCACAAGAAGATGGCCATTACCGCGCGCGGCGCATGGGAGTCGGTCAAACGGCACTTCCGCGAGATGGGCGTCGACACGCAGAGCATGAACTTCACGGTGGTCGGTGTCGGCGATATGTCGGGCGACGTGTTCGGCAACGGCATGCTGTTGTCGCCGCATATCCGGCTCGTTGCCGCATTCGATCACCGGCACATCTTTCTCGATCCCGATCCCGACCCGGCCGCGAGTCTCGCCGAGCGCGAGCGGCTGTTCATGCTCGACCGTTCGAGCTGGGCGGACTACGATCCGTCGCTGATCTCGGCGGGCGGCGGCGTGTTCCCGCGCAGCGCGAAGACGATTCCGTTGTCGGTGGCGGTGCAGTCCGCGCTCGGCATCAACGCGGCGGCACTCGCGCCGGCCGAACTGATGCGCGCGATTTTGCAGGCACCGGTCGATCTGCTTTATAACGGCGGCATCGGCACCTATGTGAAGGCGAGCCGCGAAACGCATCAGCAGGTCGGCGATCGCGCGAACGACGCGATTCGCGTGAGCGGCGCCGATCTGCGCTGCAAGGTCGTGGCCGAGGGCGGCAATCTCGGCCTGACGCAATTGGGGCGCATCGAATTCGCGCAGCGCGGCGGCCGCATCAATACCGATGCGATCGACAATTCCGCAGGCGTCGATTGTTCGGATCACGAAGTCAACATCAAGATTCTGCTTGGGCTTGTCGTCGCCGACGGCGAGATGACCGAGAAGCAGCGCAATGCCCTGCTCGCCGAAATGACCGACGAAGTGGGCCTGCTCGTGCTGCGGGACAACTACTATCAGACCCAGGCGTTGTCGATCGCGGGCCGCTTCGGCGTCGAACTGCTCGATGCCGAAGCGCGCCTGATGCGCTATCTGGAACGTGCGGGGCGGCTCAATCGCGTGATCGAGTTTCTGCCCACCGACGAGGAAATCGCCGAACGCGCGGCCGCGAAGCAGGGCCTGACGACACCCGAGCGCGCCGTGCTGCTCGCCTACAGCAAGATGTGGCTATATGACGCACTGCTGGATTCGTCGATGCCGGAAGACCCGCTCGTCGGCGACATGCTGATCGAGTACTTCCCGAAACCACTGCGGCAGCGTTTCCGCGAACCGATGCAGCGCCATCCGCTGCGCCGTGAAATTCTCGCGACGCATCTGACCAATGCACTGGTGAATCGCGTGGGCTGCGAGTTCGTGCATCGGCTGATGGAAGAAACCGACGCGCAGCCCGGCGATATCGTGCGTGCCTGCATCATGGCGCGCGACGTGTTCGATCTCGACCGGATCTGGAGTGATATCGACGCGCTCGACAACCGCGTTCCCGATGACGTGCAGGCGCGCATGTTCGCCGAAGTCGCGCGGCTCGTCGAACGTTCGGCGCTGTGGTTCTTGCGGCATCTGCAATCGGGCGCGGCCGGCGACGACGTGGCTGGTTTGCTCGCGCGCTGCCGCGATGCGGCGCAGCGCCTCGCGCCGCAATGGCCCGCGTTGCTGCCGCGCGCGGATCTCGAAGCGCTTTCCGAGCGGCAGCGCGGCTTCGTCGATGCCGGTGTCGATAGCGACCTCGCGGTGCGTATCGCGAGCGGCGAGGTATCGGCGGCGCTGCTCGATATCGCCGAAGTTGCATCGACGTGCGGGCGCAGTCTCGAACAGGTGGCAGGCGTCTACTTCGCGCTCGGCACGCTATTGAACTATGGCTGGATCAGCGAGCGCGCGGCTTCGCTGCCGGCACCGACGCACTGGGACATGCTGGCGCGCGCCTCGGCATTGGCCGAACTCGCGCGACTCAAGCGCGCGCTGACCACGAGCGTGCTGGCGGACGCGAACGAGGCATCGACGCCGGACTCGCTCGTGCAGGCGTGGCACGAAAAGCGTGCCGCGCAGATCGAGCGTTATACGCGTTTGCTGGCCGACTTGCGCGCCACCGGCGGCGCGAGTCTTTCCGTTCTGCTCGTGGTCGTGCGCGAGATGGCGGCACTGGAAAGGGCACAGTGAGCGTCCGAGGGGGAGCGTGGCGACAGGAGAGACGGCGCGCATGGAAGGGCTCGACTACCGACCGCGTACATCGGCAGCTCGTGGAGCGAGGTAGCATAAGATGACGCGGCTCAGCGCGGCGAGTTGGATGTGTCCAACTCGCCGTGTTCATAATACGGGAGTTGCCTGTCGGCAACTTCCGATAAAACTCAGATAAAACTCACGGATGCCTTCCCGAAGATGAAAGAAGAATCGCCGAAAGCCATTTTTTATGCACTCGCCGCCAATCTCGGTATCGCTGTCTGCAAGTTCGCGGCGGCGGCGTTTACGGGTTCCGGCGCGATGTTTGCCGAAGCGATTCACTCTACCGCCGACTGCGGCAATCAACTGCTTCTGCTATTCGGCCTGAGCGAAGCGCGCAAGCCGGTCAGTCCCTTGCATCCCATGGGCAGCGGCCGCGAAATCAATTTCTATTCGCTGCTCGTTGCGTTGCTGCTGTTTTTTGTCGGCGGCGCGTTCTCGGTGTATGAAGGCGTACATCGTGTGATGGCGCGCGAGCCGTTGCAGTTTGCGTTTGTCGCGCTGGCGGTGCTCGGGATTTCGGTGGTGCTCGAATCGCTGTCGCTATGGGGCGCCGTCAAGGAGATTCGCAAGACGCATCCGGATAAAAGCCTGTGGCGCTGGTTTCGCGAGACGCGCGAAGCCGAGCTGCTCGTCGTGGCCGGTGAGGATATTGCCGCGCTGGCGGGTCTCGCGATCGCGTTTATCGCAGTGCTACTGACGATGGTGACCGGCAATCCTGTCTATGATGCGCTCGGTTCGATCGGCGTGGGTTTCCTGCTCATGGTGATTGCGTGGCTTGTTGCGCGTGAAGTGAAATCGATGATCGTCGGCGAGTCGGCGAGCCCGGAAGTGCGCCGCGCGATCGAGGCGCATCTGCATGCGCGCGAGGAGATTCGCAGCATCATCAATATGATTACGCTGCAATGGGGGCGTCATGTCGTCGTCGCGGTGCAGGCGGAAATGATCGATTATGCGAGCGGCCGCGCGATGGTCGATGCGATCAACGTGATCGAAGCCGATTTGCAGGCCACCTTTCCGCAAGTGCGTTGGGTGTTCTTCGAGCCCGACGTGCCGCGCGAAGCATAAAGCCGCGTCACAGCCGGTGCCGCGAGCAACAACCCACACTCAATCTCAATGGTGCGACGGACGATACGGTATCCACACGGGCGTATCGCTATTCCAGTTGTCCAGTTCCGACGGTGTCATGGTGAGCTCCTTGATGAAGAGTGCGCGGGCGACGAATCGGCGGCCACTTCCGATGGAAAATCGATCGTCGCGCCGAGCGCGCTTTGGCTGATGCGTTACTGACCTGCCGCTACACGAGTCACGTTGCCGCTCGTGCCTTCCTGTAGCGCGATACGGGCCGTTTGCGTTTGGCCGATCAGACCTTTGTCCGGATACGCGTTGCGATTGAGCGAGGGCAGCGAACCGTCGCGATACGCGGCGACCAGTTCGGCCTTGACTTCGGCACGTGTTTTCGTGCTCGCGGCCGCCGCCGGTTGCGTGTCGTAAGTGCCCGCGCGGCCAATGCCGCCACCGCCTTGCGCAAATACCGGAGCGCTGACGAGCAGCGAAAGAGCGAGACCTGCCAGCAGATTGCGTTTCATGATTCACTCCTGTCGATTCCTTGGCAGCGCGGATGGCGCTGCGACAGGGTGAACTGTAGAGGTCGGTGCGGTACGGGTAAATCCCGCTTTCGCGAAATGAATTGTCGCGATTTCAGAACAATCGCGCGAGAGGCCTGGCCATCGCCGCGACTGCGCAGGCTGCGACGAGGCTTTAAAAAAACCGCGGCATTGGAGCCGCGGCTGTAATTCACTGTTTCAGTTTGCGTACTTTTGAGTACTTCAATGTGGGCAGAGCCACGCAGCGCGTCGGGGACGCTGATGAGGTTCTCATGCGACCCACTCGGTCATCATCGGCGTATCGCGTACCGGGGCCGACTCGCGTTCTTCCAAAGTGCGCTTCGTGCAGGTGGCGTCGAGACTGTAGCGTCCGCTCAGCAGCGGGCAACGCTCGAACACTTCCGCGATCCAGTCCACGAACACGCGGACTTTCGGCGACAGATGGCGGCTGTGCGGATAGACGGCGGAAATCGGCATCGGCAGAGGCTTCAACTCCGGCAGCGCTTCGACGAGCTGGCCCGAACGCAGATGCGGCAGCACCATGAAGAGCGCCGGCTGAATCAGGCCGAAGCCTTCGAGTCCGCAAGTCACGTAGGCATCCGCGTCGTTGACCGACACGATGCTCTTCATCTTCACTTCCACTTCGTTGCCGTTCACGAGGAACGCCCAGTCGAGCGTGCGGCCCGTGCGGCTCGAGAAGTAATTGACGGCCTTATGGTTGTCGAGATCTTCGAGCGACGCGGGCATGCCCGCGCGCTCGATGTAGTCCGGCGACGCGCAGGTCACGCCCTCGAACAGGCCGATGCGGCGCGCGACCAGTGACGAATCCTGCAGCGCGCCGACCCGCAGCACGCAATCCACGCCTTCCTGCAGCAGGTCTACCGGCCGGTCGGTCAAACCGAGCTGCAGGTCGATGTCCGGATAGCGCGTGTGGAATTCGCACAGCGAGGGAATCACGATCAGGCGGCCGAGCGACCCCGGCATGTCGATGCGCAGCTTGCCGTGCGGCTTCTTGTTGCCGCTCTGAAAACTGGCTTCGGTTTCCTCGACGTCCGCGAGGATGCGCACGCAGCGCTCGTAATACGCGGCGCCGTCCGGCGTCAGCGACAGACGCCGCGTGGTCCGGTGCATCAGGCGCGTGCCGAGAAACGCTTCGAGGTTCTGAATAATCGTGGTGACCGACGCGCGCGGCAAATCGAGCGTTTCCGCCGCGCGGGTAAAGCTGTTGGTGTCGACGACACGGGTGAACACTTGCATGGCCTGAAGCCGGTCCATCGCAAACCTCCATGAAGACGGGCGCAGTGGCGGAGTGGAATCCGCGGAGCAATCGCGGTGGATTGTTCAGAGGCACCGAATTGTGTTGCCGGATTATAGGCATTTATTTACAAGTCTGCCGAATCCACAATTCGCACCATTGAAGTTTTGTGCGCATTTGCGCGGCTCGACATGGATGCATTCAAATCGCCGTATTCCTTTGTTCCCGTGGACGACAGCGCCGCGGAAGCCAATGAGGCGGCACTCGAAATCACCGACGTACAGATCGATGGACACGCACAGGAAATCACCCTGCGTTTGTACCGGCTTGCGAAAAAGACCGCACTGCCGGTACTGCTTTATTTCCACGGCGGCGGCTTTACCCGGGGTTCGATCGAGCAGGCCGACTTTGCCGCGCGCTATTTCGCGGAACACTTGCCGGCGCTCGTCGTGTCGGTCGGCTATTCGCTTGCGCCGCAGTTTCCGTTTCCGGCTGCGCCCGAAGACGCGCATCGCGCGGCGCTATGGGTGCAGACGCGGGCGCGTGCTTTCGGCGGCAATAGCAGAAAGATCGGCGTGGCCGGTCACGATGCGGGCGGCCAGCTGGCGAACTGTCTCGCCTTTATCGCGCGCGACCGCGGCGACGTGCCGATCGCCGCGCAGGCGCTGTTCGGACCGATGCTCGATCCGAGCCTGACGCGTCTTGGCGACGAGCGGCGCCTCGGTTCCGACATCACCGCGAGCGAGTGCGCCGCGTGTTATCGCGCGTATCTGCCGAAAGCCTCGCAGCGCATGCATCCGTACGCGGCGCCGCTCGAATCGGCGCGGCTCGCGGGTTTGCCGGCCACGCTGATCGCGACCGCGCAGAACGACGTGCTGCATGTCGAGGCCGAGAAGTATGCAAGCAATCTGATCGACGCGGGCGTGCAGACCCAGGTGGCCCGCTATCCGAGCGTTTCGCACGCGGCGCTCGCCGATCATCCGCCCGCATTGCAGGAAGCGGTGCGCTTTTTTCAGTGGCGCTTCGACACGCGCGCGCATCGATAAACAGAATTTCAATCAACGATACCGGAGCTACATATGACCATCCTTCCACTTTCCCGCCGCCGCGTGGCGTTTGCCGCGCTAGCCGTGCTCGTTCTCGCCGGGCTCGGCACGTTCGGCGCGATTCGCGTCGATGCGAGTTCGCCGGCCGCGCCGACCATCGTGCCCGAGGTCGACGTCGCGACCGTCGTGCAAAAGACGATCACCGACTGGCAGAGTTATTCGGGCCGTCTCGAAGCCGTCGAGAAAGTCGACGTGCGTTCGCAGGTGCCGGGCACGATCGTCTCGGTCAACTTCAAGGACGGCGCGCTCGTGAAGAAAGGCGACACGCTGTTCGTGATCGATCCGCGTCCGTATGCGGCCGAAGTCGATCGCGCCGAAGCCCAGCTCGCGGCCGCGCAGGCGCGCACGGGCTACACGCAAAGCGACTGGGAGCGCGCGCAGCGACTGATCGCCGACAACGCCATTGCCAAGCGCGACTACGACGAGAAGCAGAACGCCGCGCGCGAGGCGAGCGCGAACCTGAAGGCCGCGCAAGCCGCGCTCGAAACCGCGCGCATCAATCTCGGCTACACGAAGATCACGGCGCCGGTGTCGGGCCGCGTGTCGCGCGCGGAGATCACGGTCGGCAACGTCGTGTCGGCGGGCGCGAGTGCCGCGCCGTTGACCACGCTCGTGTCGGTTTCGCCGATCTACGCATCGTTCGACGCGGACGAACAGACCTACCTGCAATACCTGAGCCGCGCGAAGGACGGCAGCAAGGTGCCGGTCGAACTCGGTCTCGCCGATGAAACCGGCTACTCGCGCAGCGGCACGATCGAGTCGGTCGACAACCGGCTCGATACGTCGTCGGGCACCATCCGTGTGCGCGCGAAGTTCGACAACGCGGACGGCGCGCTGATTCCGGGCCTTTACGCGCGCGTGAAAGTGGGCGGCAGCGCGCCGCATCCGGCGCTGTTGATCGACGATGCCGCGGTCGGCACCGACCAGGACAAGAAGTTCGTGCTCGTGGTCGATCAGGGCAACCACGTCGTCTATCGCGAGATCTCGACGGGCGCGATGCAGGGCGATCTGCGCGTCGTCAAGGACGGTTTGAAGCCGGGCGACCGCATCGTCGTGAACGGCATTCAGCGCGTGCGTCCCGGCGATGCGGTTCGCGCACACATGGTGCCGATGACGGCCGACCAGGACCCGAACAGCGCACCGCTCGCGCAAACGCGCGCGAAGGCGGACACCGGCGCGGACAGCACGAAGAGCACAAAGGGCAATTCGTGAGCCGCACGCGCCAGCGCGCATGTTTCAACGTTAAGAGCTTCCCATGAACATATCCAAATTCTTCATCGATCGCCCGATCTTTGCAGGCGTGCTATCGGTATTGATCCTGCTCGGGGGCATCATCTCGCTGTTCAAGCTGCCTATTTCCGAGTATCCGGAAGTGGTGCCGCCGTCGGTGGTGGTGCATGCGCAGTATCCGGGTGCGAATCCGAAAGTGATTGCCGAGGCGGTCGCCGCGCCGCTCGAAGAGCAGATCAACGGCGTCGAAAACATGCTGTATATGCAGTCGCAGGCGAATAGCGACGGCAATCTCACGCTCACCGTGACGTTCAAGCTCGGCACCAATCCCGACCTCGCGACGCAACTGGTGCAGAACCGCGTCAACCAGGCGCTGCCGCGTCTGCCCGAAGACGTGCAGCGGCTCGGCGTGACGACGATCAAAAGCTCGCCGACGCTGACGATGGTCGTGCATCTGATCTCGCCGAACGACCGCTACGACATGACGTATCTGCGCAATTACGCGCTGCTCAACGTGAAGGATCGGCTCGCGCGGATTCAGGGCGTCGGCGAAGTGCAGTTGTGGGGTTCGGGCGACTACGCGATGCGTATCTGGCTCGATCCGCAGAAAGTCGCGCAGCGCGGGCTGACCGCGACCGAAGTCGTCAATGCGATTCGCGAGCAGAACATTCAGGTGGCGGCCGGCGTGATCGGCGCATCGCCGTCGGTGCCGGGCACGCAGTTGCAGTTGTCGGTGAATGCGCGCGGCCGTTTGAAGACCGAGAGCGAATTCGGCGACATCATCGTGAAGACCGCGCCCGATGGCGGCGTGACGTATCTGCGCGATATCGCGCGTATCGAACTTGCGGCGTCGGAATACGGCCTGCGTTCGTTGCTCGACAACAAGCCCGCCGTTGCACTGGCCATCAACCAGGCGCCCGGTGCGAACTCGCTTGCGATTTCCGAACAGGTGCGCGCGGCGATGAAGGAACTCTCCGCAGACATGCCGGCCGGCGTCGAATACCGGATCGTCTACGACCCGACGCAATTCGTGCGTTCGAGTATCGAGGCGGTGATCCACACGCTGCTCGAAGCAATTGCACTCGTTGTGATTGTCGTGATCGTGTTTCTGCAAACGTGGCGTGCGTCGATCATTCCGTTGATCGCGGTGCCGGTGTCGATCGTCGGTACGTTCTCGCTGCTGCTGGCATTCGGCTTTTCGATCAACGCGCTCTCGCTGTTCGGCATGGTGCTCGCGATCGGTATCGTGGTCGACGACGCGATCGTGGTGGTGGAGAACGTCGAGCGCAACATCGAAAACGGGCTCAGTGCGCGCGATGCGACCTACAAGGCGATGCGCGAAGTGAGCGGGCCGATCATCGCAATTGCGCTGACACTTGTTGCCGTGTTCGTGCCGCTCGCGTTCATGACGGGTCTCACGGGCCAGTTCTACAAGCAGTTCGCCATGACTATCGCGATCTCGACGGTGATCTCGGCGTTCAATTCGCTGACCTTGTCGCCGGCCCTGTCCGCGTTGCTGTTGCGCGGCCACGGCGCGAAGGAAGACTGGCTGACGCGCGTGATGAACCGTGTACTCGGCGGCTTCTTCAGGCGCTTCAACAAGGTCTTTCATCGCGGCTCGGAAGCCTATGGCCGTGGCGTGACCGGGGTGTTGCGACGCAAGGGCGCGATGCTCGTGGTGTACGCGATCCTGCTCGGCGCGACCGTCTTGATGGCGCGCGTGGTGCCGGGCGGCTTCGTGCCCGCGCAGGACAAGGAGTATCTGATCGCGTTTGCGCAGTTGCCGAACGGTGCATCGCTCGATCGCACCGAGAAGGTGATTCGCGACATGAGCGCGATCGCGCTGAAGCAGCCGGGCGTGGAAAGTTCGGTGGCGTTCCCCGGTTTGTCGGTGAATGGCTTCACGAATAGTTCGAGCGCGGGCATCGTGTTCGTCACGCTGAAGCCGTTCAAGCAGCGTGGCAGCAGGAAGCTCTCGGCCGGTGCGATTGCCGGCGCGCTGAACCAGCAGTATGGCGCGATCAAGGACTCGTTCGTCGCGGTGTTCCCGCCGCCGCCGGTGCTCGGCCTCGGCACGCTCGGCGGCTTCAAGATGCAGCTCGAAGATCATGGAGCGGTCGGTTACGCCGAACTCAACAAGGCGGCGGAAGCATTCGTGAAGCGCGCGGCGCAGACGCCTGAGCTCGGCCCGACGTTCTCGAGCTATCAGATCAACGTGCCGCAACTGAACGTCGATCTCGATCGCGTGAAGGCCAAGCAGCTCGGCGTGCCGGTCACCGACGTGTTCGACACGATGCAGATCTATCTGGGCTCGCTCTACGTGAACGACTTCAACCGCTTCGGCCGCGTGTATCAGGTGCGGGTGCAGGCGGATGCGCCGTTCCGTCAACGTGCCGACGACATCCTGCAACTGAAGACGCGCAATGCTTCGGGTGAGATGGTGCCGCTCTCGTCGCTGGTCACGGTGACGCCGACATACGGCCCGGAGATGGTGGTGCGCTACAACGGCTATACCGCGGCCGACATCAACGGCGGCCCGGCGCCCGGCTATTCGTCGGGGCAGGCCCAGGCCGCGGCCGAACGCGTGGCGGCCGAAGTGCTGCCGCGCGGCGTGAAGCTCGAATGGACCGACCTCACGTATCAGCAGATTCTCGCCGGCAATGCGGGCATGTGGGTGTTCCCGATCAGCGTGCTGCTCGTGTTCCTCGTGCTTGCGGCGCTGTACGAAAGCCTGACGCTGCCGCTCGCGGTGATCCTGATCGTGCCGATGAGCGTGCTGTCCGCGCTGACCGGCGTGTGGCTCACCGGCGGCGACAACAACATCTTCACGCAGATCGGCTTGATGGTGCTGGTGGGTCTGTCGGCGAAGAACGCGATCCTGATCGTCGAATTCGCGCGCGAACTCGAACATGATGGACGCACGCCGCTCGCGGCGGCGATCGAGGCAAGCCGCTTGCGGTTGCGGCCGATTCTGATGACGTCGATCGCCTTCATCATGGGCGTGGTGCCGCTGGTGCTGTCGAGCGGCGCGGGCTCGGAGATGCGTCACGCGATGGGTATCGCGGTGTTCTTCGGCATGCTCGGCGTCACGCTGTTCGGCCTGATGCTGACGCCGGTGTTTTATGTGGTGCTGCGTTCGCTCGCGGGCGGGACGATCCACGTCGCGCAGAAGGACTCGCCGCGCTATGGCACGGCTGTCACGGATGCCTGAGGAGAAAACAATAATGAAACGCTTTGAATCTCGCTTTGCCTCTTTGAGCGGCTGGGGCCGCGCGGCGGCAAGCGGTTTGCTGGTCGCGCTGCTGGCGGCGTGCTCGCTGGAGCCCGTGTACAAGCGGCCGGATGTCGATGCGCCGGCCGCGTTCAAGGAAGCGCCGGCGGTAACGGCCGCGCCGGCAGAGGCGGCCTCGGGCGCCACCGATGCATCGGCACAGAACGCCGGCACATGGAAGCCCGCCCAGCCGTCCGATGACGCATTGCGCGGCGAATGGTGGAAGGTGTTCGGCGACTCGCAACTCGACGCGCTCGAAGCGCAGGCCGCCACCGCGAATCAGGATCTGAAGGCCGCGGCGGCGCGCGTGCAGCAGGCGCGCGCGGTCACGCAGGCGGCGAAGTCCGACTGGTTTCCGAAGTTCGACGCGGGCTTCGGCCCGACGCGCGAGCGGGCGTCGGCGGCGTCGCAATTCCAGCCGGACAGCGTGGGCGGCACGACCGGCACGATCTGGCGCGCGCAGATGGGCGCGTCGTACGAGGTGGATCTGTTCGGGCGGGTCGGCTCGAACGTGAACGCGTCGCGCGCCGACGAGCAGCAAAGCGAAGCGCTGTTCCGTTCGGTGCAGTTGTCGTTGCAGGCCGACGTCGCGCAGAACTACTTCCTGTTGCGCGAACTCGATACGGACCAGGACCTGTATCGCCGCACCGTCGCATTGCGCGAGGACGCGCTGAAGCTCGTCGAGCGGCGCTTCAAGGAAGGCGACATCAGCGAACTCGACCTTGCGCGCGCCCGCAACGAACTGGCGAGCGCGCGTGCCGATGCGGTGGGCGTCGCGCGTCAGCGGGCGGCCTCGGAGCATAGCCTTGCGATTCTGCTCGGCAAGCCGCCCGCCGATTTTTCGTTTGCCGAAGCACCGCTCGTGCCGGTAACGGTGCGCGTGCCGGCCGGTTTGCCGTCGGCGCTGCTCGAACGGCGCCCCGATATCGCGGCGGCCGAACGTGCGATGCAGGCCGCGAACGCGCGCGTCGGGCTTGCGAAGTCGGCGTTCTTCCCGAAGCTCGATATCACCGGCGCGTTCGGTTTCGAATCGGCGACGCTCGGCGATCTGTTCATGTGGTCGAGCCGCGCGTTCATTCTCGGGCCGTTCGCGGGCACCGCGTTGGCGCTGCCGATCTTCGACGGCGGGCGCCGCAAGGCCAACCTCGCGCAGGCGCGCTCGAAGTATGACGAGGACGTCGCGCAGTATCGTCAGCAGGTGCTCGTGGCGTTCCGCGAGGTCGAGGACAATCTCGCCGATCTGCGCCTGCTCGACGATCAGATGCGCGAGCAGAACAATGCGGTCGATGCCTCGCAACGGGCCGCGCATCTGTCGCGTACGCAGTACACCGAAGGTGCGGTCAGCTATCTCGACGTGATCGACGGCGAGCGCCAGGTGCTGCTGTCGCAATTGCAGGCGAGCCATCTGGCGGGCACGCAGGCGGTGGCGACGGTGAATCTGATTCGTGCGTTGGGCGGCGGCTGGGGCGATGTGAAAGCGGACGATACCGCGGTGGGGGCGGCTCCGGTGCCAGCGGATGCGGTTCCTGCCGGGGCTTCTGGCGCTGCGGCGGCTTCGCTTGCTGCTTTGAGCTCTGCTTCGTCGAACTCCGCGTCTGAGGCCGTTTCCGTTCCGGCGCAGCAGCAGGTGGCGAAGCGCTAACCGGTTGTTCGACCGGTTGAGGCTCAACGCCGTCAACGGTCGCATCACCAAAGGCATTACCAACGCCGGGCCGCGCAAAAGCGCCGCCCGGCGTTTTTGCGTCCAAATCGTTTTTCGCGCTTTCCTTCTGCCAATCGCTTCGTAGACCTCGCATGCACGGCTCTCTATGATCGTCCGGATGCAACCATCGACTACTCCAGGGCAAGCCAGTGACTTTCGTGCGTGACGGCATCGAGCAGATTCGCGAACCTCAACAGGCGCAGCCCGCGCGCGACCTCACGGCGTTGCTCCAGGCGCTGCGTGCCAGCGCCGCGCAGCGCGATCGCGAAGGCGGCCATGCCGCGCGGGAAAAACAGTGGATCGCCGATGCGGGACTGCTCACGCTCGCCGTGCCGCGCGAATTCGGCGGCGCGGGCGCAGGCTGGTCCGACATCTACGATGTGATTCGCCAACTCGCGCGCGTCGACAGCGCGCTCGCGCATCTGCTCGGCTTCACCTGCCTGCAAATCGTGAGCCTCGACGTGTGGGGTAATCCGCAGCAACGCGCGCACTATCTGCGAGGCAGCGTCGAACATCGCTGGTGGTGGGGCAATGCGGTCAATCCGCTCGATACGCGGCTCGTTGCAACGGCAACCGGGGACGGCGGCTATCTGCTCGACGGCCAGAAAGGCTTTTGCTCCGGCACGCGCGGCTCGCAGATGATGACCGTGTCCGCGCACGATCCCGTCACCGGCAAGCCGGTGTTCGCCGTGGTGCCGACCGAGCGCGCGGGCATTGCCGTGCACGACGACTGGAATCCGATCGGCCAGCGTCAGACCGACAGCGGCAGCGTGTCGTTCGTGCGGGTCCGCGTCGCGCCCGACGAAGTGCTGGTGCGGCCCGACACGCCGTATGCGAGTTTGCGCACGCTGATCTCGCAACAGGTGCTGACCAATCTGTTTGTCGGCCTCGCGCAGGGCGCGCTCGACGCGGCGCGCGCGTACGTGCATGAGCATGGCCGGCCGTGGATCGCGTCCGGCGTGAGCCAGGCCACCGACGATCCGTATCTGATCCAGCGTTTCGGCGAAATGCATATCCAGGCGGTCAGTGCGGAAGCGCTGGCCGTGCGTGCCGCGAACGCGCTCGACGAGGCGTGGCGGCAGGGCGCGTCGCTCGAAGCCGGCACGCGCGCGCGGGTGGCGCTCGTGACGTCGGAAGCGAAGGTCGTGGCGCACCGCGCGGCGCTCGACGTCGGCGAAAAGCTGTTCGACGCCTGCGGTGCCCGCGCGACGCATGCGTCGCTTGCGCTCGACCGCTTCTGGCGCAACGCGCGCGTGCATACGCTGCACGATCCGCTCGACTATCGCGTGCGCGACGTCGGCCGCTACGCGCTAAACGGCACGCTGCCCGAGGTTTCTTTGTACACTTGAGGCCGTTTGCGACCGCCCGCGTGGGGCGTCGCGTCGATTCCCCTCAAGAGATTCCCGGCTTGTTCTTCAAATTACCGACTACCGCCACCGCGCCGTTCTGCCCGTCCGAGGTGCAGGGCTCAGTGGCCGTTCCGGCGCAAGCGCCGTTCTGGAAAAAGATCCTGCAATTCGCGGGGCCCGGTCTGCTGGTTTCGATCGGCTATATGGACCCGGGCAACTGGGCCACGGCGATCGAAGCCGGCTCGCGCTACGGCTACAGCCTGCTGTTCGTCGTGCTGCTGTCGAGCCTCGCGGCAATGGCGCTGCAATGTCTGAGCATGCGGCTCGGCATCGCCACCGGACGCGACCTCGCGCAACTGTCGAGCGCGCGCTACTCGCCGCGCGTCGCGCGCGTGCAATGGCTGCTCGCGGAACTGTCGATCATCGCCTGCGATCTCGCCGAGGTGCTCGGCGGCGCGCTCGCGTTCCATCTGCTGTTTAATTGCTCGCTGACCACCGGCGTGTTGCTGACCGCGTTCGATACGCTGATCGTGCTCGGCCTCAAGGGCAAGAATTTTCGCGACCTCGAAGCGATCATGCTCGGGCTGATCGCGACGATCGGTGTCGGCTACATCATCGAGCTGGCGCTCGTCGGGCCGCATTGGCCGTCGGTCGCGCATGGGCTGATTCCGTCGTGGCAGGCGCTCAGTTCGCGCGAGCCGATGTATCTCGCGATCGGCATCCTCGGCGCGACGGTGATGCCGCATAACCTGTATCTGCATTCGTCGATCGTACAAACGCGCGCGGTGAAGCGCGACTCGGCCGGCATCCGTTCGGCGATCAGTCTGTCGCGCATCGATACGATCGTGTCGCTCGTGCTCGCGGCGCTCATTAACATGGCGATCCTGATACTGGCCGCCGCGGCGTTTCACGCGACCGGCCACCAGGCCGTCACGCAGATCGAGGATGCCTACCGGCTGCTCGCGCCGATCGTCGGCACCGGCTTCGCGGCGCTGCTGTTCGCGATCACGCTGCTCGCATCGGGACAGAGCTCGACCTTTACCGGCACGGTGGCGGGGCAGGTCATCATGGAAGGCTTCCTGAAGATGAAGATTCCGTGCTGGCAGCGGCGCTTCATCACGCGCGCGCTCGCGCTGATTCCCGCGCTGATCGGCGTGCGGATGCTCGGCAACGGTGCGGTCGGCCAACTGCTCGTCGCGAGCCAGGTCGTGCTGAGCCTGCAATTGCCGTTCGCGCTCTATCCGCTGATTCGCATGACGAACGATCGCTCGCTGATGGGCGAATTCGCCAACAGACTGCCGACGCGGCTGCTCGCGTGGACGCTGTTCGTGGCGATCAGCGCGGCGAATCTGTGGCTCGTTGTGCAGACGGTCGGGCTTGCCGGCTGATCGCGGCAGTCTTGAACGGCAGGGCCGTTGGCGTTGCCGTTGTCATTGATGACGGTGACGGTGACGGCGAAAAAAATCCGCATAGCCGGTTCGACTCTGCGGACTCTTCTTTCTTATAGGCTTCGATTCGAATCGACTGGCCCCGTCTCCTCGGATCGATTCAATGTATTCAGGCGGCCTGAGCGACCTGCGCTGCTTCGAGCGCTTCCTGGCGGGCTGCTGCTGCTTTCTTGGTCTTGCCGGCCCGCGACGGCGGCTGGCACGCACCGCATACGACGTTATGCTGCAGGTCGTGCTTATGCGCGACAAACTTGCCCGAGCAACGGCAGCATGGGGTCAGCTGCAGAATGTCGGCGTCGAAGAAACGCACGAGCGTCCATGCGCGCGTCAGGTCCAGCACCGGTTCGGTCTCGCTGTGCTGGCAGTGTTCGAGATACAGCCGATACCCCTTGGTCAGTGCGTCCAGATGCGAGCAGCGCGCTTCGTTCTTGAGGAACAGGTAGGTGTTGTAGAACAGCGATGCATGAATGTTCGCGAGCCACGTCATGTACCAGTCCGCCGAAAACGGCAGCATGCCCTTGGGCGGCGACACGCCCTTGACCTCGCGGTACAGGCGGATCATGCGGTCGCGCGAGAGCGTCAGCTCGCTTTCGAGCACCTGCATGCGCGCGCCGAGTTCGATCAGCGCGATCGCGCGGAATACTTCCTGCGCGTCTTCAGTGAGGCTTCGCTTGAGCATTGCAGTTACCTCGATCAAGCAAACTGCTCGGCGGGCTGGCCTGCGAGCAGGATAGCCGCATGGGTCGGCGCGACGGCTGCGTGCTTCGTCGTTTGCGTCAACGCTGACAGCATCGAGTGGTCGTTGAAGCGGAAGAAGCACAACAGCTGCTCGGAAGAGGCCAGCTTGACGATCTGCGCGAGCGACAGCCCGGCCAGCAAATCAGCCAATTCCGACGACAACCCCAGCCGGAACATGCCGACCGGTTTGTCCTCACGCAACATACGCTGCGCAAGCATGATGTAAGACAAGTTGATCTCGCGGATAGAATCCAGCGTCTCGCTGCTACGGTCCATTTTCTCTGTTTCCGAAGCCCCGAATTACTATGTCGGCTTTTAGCCGTTATGTCTTTTCTGCCTCGCCGGCGATTCCCCCCGGCTACATGTCACTGCCTGATACAGACTGCGAATTTTTGATACATCGCGTTACATTTCGTAACAGCTTGGGACGAATTGTATGAAGTGTAAAACCAGAAAGCAATCCCTTCCTGAAAAAATATCTCAAAAAAAGAATCGATTTCCGGTAACTCTTTCACGCTACTGTAATGAACGATGCACGGCGAATCTTCGACTATCCGAAATCCGAGGAAAATCGGTGGAAACCTTGCAGGGAGGGCCTCTGGCTTAATTGACCTGGCAAATGATTACGATCGGCCGCGAACGGCGAATTGGATTTGGTTTGGAAAGGCAATAGAAAGAATAACTAATGGGCGGTAATAAATACGGCTTTTGTATGTTGAATAGGGTTCGATCAAATGTGTAACAGGATGATGTGGCCTCAGTTACAAACACGGCGCTGCCGGGCCACATTTGTAACGTTGAGGCGACAGTTTTGCGGGAGGGGCTACCTGCGGGGATGTCGGACGGGGTTGGTGTCGGGGCCGAAGAGACGCTATGGACGTGTGCCGGGAACGTAGCCGGCGAAGGCTGCGGTGAGGCGGAGCGCGCTGTGGAAGCCGTCTGACGCGACGGTGCTCCAATAGGTGCCGATATTGCCGCCATGGGCGAGGCGGACGCCGTAGTAGCCGAGCATCGGGTTACCTACCCGGCGTTTATCCCTCGGCCTTCGTGCGCCGGCCGGGTTGATGCAAATTCGCGCAATGCCAGCGTAGTTTGCTGATCCGCGGGAAAGAACGCCTCGATGGCGAGTTCCGACAGCGTGACATCCACTGGCGTACCGAATACCGTGGTCGTGCTGAGAAACGACAGCACGCCGATCGAAGTGCGCAGCCTCAACGGCACCGCTATCTGATTGAGGGCGGTGTCGTCTGGGGCTGCCGCGTCCGCATCCGGTGGTGCGGGATAGGCGGCCAACTCGTCGCGTAGCGCGCCCAGCGCATCGTCGCCGCTGACGTCGATTTGCCGTTGCAGGCGGGCCAGTATGTGCTCGCGCCACGCATGCCAATTGACGATAGACGATGCAATGCCCTGCGGATGCAGGCTCAAGCGCAGCGCGTTGACCGGCGGCTTCAGCAACTCGGGACTGGCACCGCTCAATAGTGGCGCAAGTGCGTTGTTGGCCGCGACGATGGTCCAGTGCCGGTCGATTGCGAGCGCGGGGTAGGGCTCGTGTCCCTTGAGTACCAGTTCGACGGCTTCGCGTGCGGCGGCGAGTTGCGGATCGGAAAGCGGGCGCTCACGAAATAACGGTGCGTAGCCCGCTGCGACGAGCAGCGCATTGCGTGCCCGCAACGGTACGTCGAGCCGTTCGGCCAGGTGCATGACCATTTCGCGGCTCGGCAGCGCGCGGCCCGATTCGACGAAGCTCAGATGCCGGGTTGAAATTTCGGCTTCGGTGGCAAGCAGCAACTGGCTCATGCGTCGCCGCTGACGCCATTCGCGCAGCAGATTGCCAACGGTGCGGCTGGGTAGCGACGCGGGTGAAGCAGCCGTTTGTGCAAGAGAGAGCGTGTTCATGTCTCCGATCATAGTCAAAGCGCGCGAGCAAACCATGACCTGAGAGGTAACGTGCGGCCAGTTTCAATGATCGATACTCGCAGTCCTGCCGGCTTCCGACCGATCTCCTCGAGCGTGCATGGCAATGCGGCAGACCCGGCGTGCCGATATGGCAGTGCGGGGGCACAACGCAAAAAACGCGGAACCCCGATCACGCAGCCACCGCATTCGCGGGCTCAGCGCTAAGCCGGATGTTGAGTGCGCGCAGCAGTTTGAGCACCGTGTCCATGCGCGGTTTGGAGCCGGGCGCAAGTGTCTTGTAGAGGCTTTCGCGACCGAGCCCCGCGTCCGCCGCGATTCGGGTGATGCCGCGCGATTTGGCGACATCGGCGATGGCGGCGAGCAGCGCGTCGGCATTGCTTTCGGCAAGCGCGGCGTTCAGATATGCAGCGACCATTGCGTCGCTGTCGAGGTAGCGCGAGGCATCGAATCGTGCCGTTTTGATCTTGCTCATGATCGTTCCCTTCTGATGGCTTCCCACATTGTTCGGGCATGTTTGATGTCTGCCTTCTGCGTGGATTTGTTGCCGCCGCACAGCAGCAGATACACCGTGCGCCCTTCGCGCGCGTAGTAGACCCGATACCCCGGGCCGCAGTCGATGCGCATCTCGAACACCCCTTCTTCCAGAAACTTGACGTCGCCGAAATACCCGCGTTCCGCGCGCCGGATACGCACGAGAATTTTTGCCTTGGCTCGCAGGTCTGTGAGTCCGTCGAGCCAATGGTCGAATTCTTCGGTGCAGTTGACCGTGTACGTGGGTGGTGTTGCGATCTGGTATAGATCGTATCCTTTGGGATACTTATTTGCAAGCGTGGAAAACATATCAATAAAACGGTTCGTGCCGTGCCCCTGTTCGTTACTCCCACACCGCGCGCAAGTGCCGCGCGGCCTCCATTCGTCCCACGAGGTTAGCGGTCCTTACGCGTTCTGACGACTCGGCCAAATGGCTAATGCGACGAAAAAATCGCTGCACGGGATGACGTTGCAGACGTCTGCTTACCTGTGACGTAATCGACGCTGCTCACGCGCTCGTTCAATCTTCAAACCGAGCCCGCCGCATACGACGCGTGTGGCGAGCGGAGTGCTCAGTCCTGCCAATCAAGGAGCTTGGGATGAATGCGCATACCGATCTGATCGACCGTTATTTCGATACCTGGAACGAGACCGATGGCACACGCCGCCGCGGACTGATCGCCGCGACGTGGAGCGCCGATGCCGACTATCGCGACCCGCTGCTCGCCGGCGCCGGGCACGACGGTATCGACGCGATGATCCGCGCGGTGCACGAGCGTTTTCCGCATCACACGTTTCGCCGCACGACCGACGTCGACGGCTTCGCGAACCGGCTGCGTTTCTCGTGGGCGCTGACGACGCCGGCGGGCGAAGCGATCGTCAAGGGTTCCGACTTCGGCGTGGTGGATGCGCACGGTCGCCTGCTGGCGGTCACGGGCTTCCTCGACGAAGCTCCGGGCGCCGCCTGACGCTGCCGATAGATAGTCCAACCAGCCGCATTTTTCACGGAGACGATCATGCGCGAGTCCGTAGCCGCCATGTCTGTCACGGTCGACCACGCGTTCGCGCGCGTGTCGGGTGCCGCTGACGCGCTATCAGGCGCGATCGCCGGCTTTGCGCTGCTCGCCGGCGCGCGGGCGTTCACGTTCATCGCATTGCTCGGCTGGCGCGAACCGGTGCTGGGTGGAGCGGGGCTCGTGCTGCTGGCGATGGTCGGGTGGCTGCGTTGGCAGTGCGGCGCAAGCGCGGCTGTGCGTACTACGCAAGGCGGCGGTTGGATGAGGCCGGATGAGCGACAAGCATGCCGGTGACGGCGTACCCGATGCGCGCACTCGCGGGCGGCCACACCGCACGGGAGTGGCCGGCATGGCTTGCTACAATCGATCGTCGCCGCGCGGGGAAAGCCCGTGCGGAAAACATCGCGCGCCAGCCCGAACCGCAAGCCATCAACCGCTGCCATCAACCGCACCACAAGGAGATACCGTGCTGAAGAATCTGGACCCGCTGCTGAACGCCGACATACTGCATGCGCTGCGCTCGATGGGCCACGGCGACGAGCTCGTCATTTGCGACGCGAACTTTCCGGCCGGGTCGGTCGCGTGCGATACCGTGCTCGGCAGGCCATTGCGTCTCGACGGCGTGAGTTCGCCGCGCGCGATTCGCGCGGTGTTGTCGGTGCTGCCGCTCGACACCTTTGTCGATCATCCCGCGTCGCGCATGGAAGTCGTCGGCGAGCCGCACACGATCCCCGCGGTGCAGCGCGAAGCGCAGGCCGAGGTCAACACGGCGGAAGGGCGCGAGGTGCCGTTCGCGTCGATCGAACGGTTTGCGTTTTACGAGCGGGCGCGCGAGGCCTATTGCGTGATCGCAACCGGCGAGGCGCGCGGCTATGGCTGCTTCGTGTTCACGAAGGGCGTGCTGCTCGCGCCGGACGCGGCGGGATGAAGCCGGCGGATTGCCTGGGTCCGGATGGCCATCGGGTCGAGATCGTCACCTATTCGTGAAGGCGAGCGCGCGGCCCCATCGGGCACTTGGAAAAGGCGGTCGTTGCACATATGCTCAGGGGCGAGGCCGGGAACTGCGGCAGCCCATTCGGGTCTGCTGCTTATTCAATTACAGGAGCCCCCTATGTCGCGTCCCGTCGATTACGGCATCATCTTCATCGCCCGTCTTGCCCTTTCCGTGCTGTTCCTGTGGAGCGGGGCGATGAAGCTGCTGGGCTATGCGGGCTTTGTCGGCTACCTGCATTCGAAAGGCGTGCCGTTCGTGCAGATCGCCGCGCCCATTGCGACGGCGGTCGAAGTGCTCGGCGGCCTGCTGCTCGTCGTTGGTTTCAAGATCCGGCCGCTCGCGCTGTTCATGGCCGCGTACACGATCGTCACCGCGGTGCTCGGCCACGATTTCTGGAACGTCACCGATCCGGCAGTGCAACACGACATGGTGATCCACTTCTGGAAGAACATCGGTATCGCGGGCGGCTTCCTGCTGCTGTTCGTGACCGGCGCGGGGCGGATGAGCATCGATGGGGCGCGCGCTCCACGCGGCGGGCTCGGCGGGCTTTGAGGCAGCGCCATCGGCAACCGGCGCGGCACGTTTCGACACGGCACGCATTCCGTAGCACGCGCCTCATTCCGCGGCTATCAAGGGAGCACATCATGATTCAGAACTTCGAGCAGATGATTGGCGGCAAGCTCACGCAATTGTGCGCGAGCCTGGGCGAAGGGCCGACGCCGCATCGCGTGATCATCAGCTTCGCCGATTCGGCGAAGACGCTGGTGGTTCTGGATGCATCGGGATTCATCGGCACGCTGAAGGCGGGAATCGCCGAGCCGGAAAAGCTGATTGCCGATGCGATCGCCAAGGCGCGCAACGAAGGCTTGATCGAACGCGCGGTCGACACCGGCACGATTCAGGAGGGGGCGCTTTAGGCGATGCTGGCGGCGCGCGTTGCTCAGGTGGTTGCTCACGTATCGGTTCAGGCGGTCACGCCTGCATGTCAAAAAACCCCCGCGCTGCGTTGTGCAGCGCGGGGGTTTGTTTTTCATCAACGCGATTCGTTCGCTTTGTCCGATTCGTTCACCTTTTGCTTACCCTTCGCTCATCCGTCGCGTGCGAGCTTCGCGCACGGTCTGTGCCGCCACATGCGGCTCCGGATGCACGAGGCATGCGAGTATCCCGCCCAGCGCCAGCAGCGCTACCGAGAGGGCAGTCGCCATCTGCATCCCGAGGACGATCTGGGTCGCGGCCGCGCCGCCCGCGAGCGCACCGAAGGCGGCCACGCCCACCGCGCCGCCGGCCTGCCGCGCCGTGTTCAGGACCGCCGACGCCGTGCCCGCGCGTTTCGCTTCGGTCGATGCGAGCACGGCGGTGGTCATCGCCGGCACCGCGAGTCCCATGCCCGACGGAATCAGCAGGAACGGCACCAGCAGGCCGGCGAGCGGCGTGGCGGCATCGACGAAATGAAGCAGGCCGTAGCCGAGGCCGGCCGTAATCGCGCCGAGAATCATCGGCACGCGCACGCCGAAGCGCCCGACCACCCAGCCGCTCGCCACGTTCGAAATCAGGAAGCCCCCCGTCAGCGGCAGGAACGCGAGTCCCGCCTGCAACGGCGTGTAAGCGCGCACGCGTTGCAGATAAAGGCTCAGCACGAACACCATCCCGTAGTACGTGAAGTTTACGCAGATGCCGAACAGCACCGCCGCGCTGAACGTGCGCTTGCCGAATAGCGACAGCGGCAGCATCGGGTTCGCGACGCGCCGCTCGACGAACACGAAGACGCCCGCCGCGACGAGTGCGAGAACGAAGCCGCCGGCCACGATCGGGTGAGCGAGGCCGAGCGGCCGCCATTCGATCACGGCGGCGACGAACGCGGTCAGCGCGACGATCGCGAGACACTGGCCGCCGAGGTCGATACCGCGCGGCGCGGCGTTGGTGTTAGCGCTGCCGCCGACCGCGGTCCGCGCTTCAGGTGGCGTGGCGGCACGCGTGGCTTGCGGACGCGGTATCCAGCGCAGCGTCGCGAGCAGGCCCGCCGCGCAGATCGGCAGATTGACGAGGAAAATGCTGCGCCAGCCGAACGCGGCGATCAGCAAACCGCCCGCAACCGGCCCCGCCGCAATCGAAATCGCGCCGGACGCGGTCCACAGGCCGACCGCGCGTGCTCGCAGCCTGGGGTCGTGTCCGTACGACTGATTGAGCAACGCGAGGGAATTCGGCAGCATCGCGGCGGCGCCGATGCCTTGCAGGGCGCGCGCGCCGACCAGCATGGTTGCGTCGAGCGCAAGCCCGCAGGCGAGCGATGCGAGCGCGAACAGCACGATTCCGGCCGCGTACATGCGTCGCGCGCCGAAGCGGTCGCCGAGCGCGCCCGCCGACAGCATCAGCACCGCGAACGCGAGCGTATAGGCATCGACGACCCATTGCAGGCCCGCGACATTCGCCTGCAGGTCCGCACCGATGCGCGGCAGCGCGATATTGACGATGGTCACGTCGAGCTGCGTGACGACGAAGCCGACGCTGACCGTCGCGAGAACGCGGCCAGGAGCGGGCGAGAGGGGGCGGGTACTTGAGTTCATGGCTGCATCGTAAGCCAGATGTGGCGCGCCATGCTTCGGCGCGGCGTGAAGTATGGATGCGGTGGTTGCCGTGGGCGCTTAGGCGACTGAAACCGGTGCGGCTTTGCGCGATGAAAGCTGGCCTTCTCCGGACGCGTTTAATCAGACTGACCGGCTCGATTGAAAGCCGCCGCAACGGCTTTTTCATGGAGATCGACGCAACCGTGCCGCGGCAGACGCAAATTAGGAGTGCTCCTATGGGAGCGAAGGCGGCCACGTCCGAGAATGGTTCGAGTTCGCTTCTCGGGAGTCCATTTCATGCGCGTCGCCGTTTTTCAGCACGACCCGGTCGTGCGCGAGTTGATCGAGCGGGTTCTCGCAAGCTCCGGTTACTTCTGCACGGTATATCGCGACAACCTTGGTATCTCGAAGGTGCTCACCCGTTCCACGGTGGATCTGCTGGTGCTCGACTGGCAGGGCACACGGCCTTTCGGCGCGGAGCTGCTGCACTCGGTGCGCAAAGCCGCCGGCGAGCGCGTGCCGATCATGTTCGTGTCGCGCGACGCATCGGAGCAAAGCATGGTGCGCGCGCTTGTCGACGGCGCGGACGACTACGTCACGTTGCCGTTACGTCCTGAGGAGTTTCGCGCGCGCGTCGCGGCGCTGGTGCGGCGCGTTTATCCCGAGCGCCGTCGTGCGGCGGCGAGCTTCGAGCGCGGTCCTTACCGCTTCGACACCGTCGGCAAGCAGGTCATGCTGCGTGGCAAGCGGGTGCCGCTGTCACCCACGCAGTTCGACCTCGCCGCACTGTTCTTTTCCAACGTCGGCTGGGTGATGTCGCGCGACCATATCTACGCAATAGTCTGGGGCCGCGAACTGAACGATCTGACTCGCACGATAGATAGCCACGTGTCGCGGTTGCGTCAGTTGCTCGAGATCGAGCGGCGCAATGGTTTTAGCTTGCAGCCCGTGTATCGCAGCGGTTATCGGCTGATGGGTGTGCGCGAGGAGGTGGCCAGCGTCGAAGTAGCGGGCGAGGTCGCGCGCACGGCGGCATTCGCGCTGGCGCTGGTCGAAGCGGTTTGAGGGTTTGGCTTCAAATGGCGGCTCGTATGCGGCGGGGTAGTTCGTGCTGAAATTCGCGTCTGACCTTGCCGTGGCTTCTGCGAAAGCGATGGTCCGGCTTGGCCAAGCCTAGCCTGAGCCGTGCGTCGACGCGACGCGTCGATCGCGCGGGAGGTCACCGGTGCCCACGGCGCCTTGATCGACCTATCGCCGTGACGAACGACTCGCTGCTGGGCTTCGCGAGTTTGCCGGGCGGCGCGCGGTTCTATAATCGGCCGAATATGCAAACTGCTTCGGTCGTGCCGGCGCAGCGACTCGCGAACGCGTCCTGAACGCATTCAACGAGGTACGGACCAACGGAACCCGCATGATCGACACGCTGGCTTATTCGCTCGAACCGGACGACACGATCTTGTCCGGCATGCTGTCGCACTTCAGATTGCTCGAGCCGGTGTTCGATGCGATGCCGGACGTCGTTTTCTTCGTGAAGGACGCCGCGGCGCGTTACACGCTCGTCAACCGCACGCTTGCCTCGCGCTGCGGCTTCAAGGAGAAGGCCGCGCTGCTCGGCAAGACTGCCGAGGACGTATTCCCGCGCCGCTTCGGGCGCGTCTATACCGCGCAGGACAAGGCGATTATCGACGTTGGCGCCCAGATGCTCGACCAGCTCGAATTGCCTCTGTACCCGGGGCGGACGCCGGGCTGGTGCCTGACCTGCAAGCAGCCGCTGCGCGACGCCACCGGCAAGGTTGTCGGGCTCGCCGGCATTTCGCGCGATCTGAAGACCGGCGAAAGCAGCCATCCGGCCTACAGCCGCCTTGCCGCGGTCGTGCAGTCGATCCAGGAAAACTACGTACAGCCGCTGAATCTGAAGCAACTGGCGGCGCTGGCCAATATGTCGGTCGCGCAACTGGAGCGCTATTTTCACAAGGTGTTTCATCTGACGCCACGCCAGGTGTTGCTGAAGACGCGGCTCGACGCGGCGACCGCGCTGCTGGTGTCGCACGACAAGGTTACGGACGTCGCCGCGCGTTGCGGCTACACCGATCACAGCGCGTTCACGCGGCAATTCAAGGCGACGGTCGGCGTCACGCCGACCGAATACCGGATGCTGCTGCACGGCACGCTGCGCGGCTGAACCGCGCCTCACGCCCATGGCCCGTCGCGGACACCACTATTACGTGTACGTCGTCGCGCTCGACGACACCGTCTGGAACGAGGCGCGCTTTCGCCGCGCGAATCCCGATTACCGGTTTGACAAGCCGTGCGTCTATGTCGGCATGACGGGGCTCGACCCCGATCTGCGTTTCGATCGCCACAAGGCCGGCATTCAGGCCAATCGCTACGTGCGCGATTACGGGCTGCGTCTGCTGCCCGAGTTGTACGAGGTGTTCAATCCGATGCCTTATCGCGGCGCGCAGGATATGGAGGTGGAACTGGCGATCGGGCTGCGCGAAGCGGGGTATGGGGTGTGGCAGGCTTGAGGGGCAAAATGGAAAAGGCCGCGTCGACGATAAACATTGACGCGGCCTCAAATGGATTGCGACGCCTCGCGCGCTGTTGTTACTTGACCCCGAGCCCTCGCAAAACCGCATTGCCCTCGGGCGTTAGGCGGATGTGTGCGGCGCCGGCGTCGTTCGCAATCGTTTCGACGAGACCGGCTTCGTAAAGCTGCGGAATTTCGGGTTTCGCGGATGCGTCGATCGGTGCGTGCAACAGCAGCAGCAACGTTGCCAGTTCATGATGACTCAGCAGACGGCGCAGGATGGTAGGCCGTTTGGCCGGTGTTTCGTTGATGTTCGGTTCGGGCTGGTTCATGGAGCGCACCTCGTGCTGGATCATGTCCGGGGGATCATGATGACGAAGTCTTAAACGATTCTTAAGACACCATTGTCCTGTAACACCGTGACATGAACGTTGCAATAAAGCGAATTCCGGCGCCCGGAACTTCCCGTGCGCACCGCGCAAACCGCCCGTCAACCCTTATGGGGCGCAGGTCTTGCCCGCCGCTTCGAGCCACAGATTGTTGACGTGACGCTTGCCCGCATAGAAACGGTAAGTCGTCGCGCCGTTGTCGCTGCGTACCTTGATGATGTTCGAGTCGCCGAAATCGAGCATCTGACCTTGCGGGATCTCCGTCGACTTGAATGCGGCGTTGTGATGGTTGGCGATCTGCGTCAGGCAGGAGACGACGTCGTCGACGGAGCGCTGTGTCGTGGTGTCCGTGACGGGCTCGCCGGCATCCGGATTTTTCTGGAAATACGCGCAAGCGCTGACGAGCAGCGGAAGGGACAGGGCGACGGCGAACTTCTTCATATCTCTCCAGGCGTTGATTCAGCGTTTCGGCTGGCGCTCCGGCCGCCGCGCTGCGCGGAATGCACGGCGCACGGGCCAGATCACAAAACAGGCGCCATTATATCGAGGCGGCGAATGGGCTTCGGTTGGAGCCGCACGCGGCGTGCCAGAGAACGGAGAGCTTGTCCGACAGAAGAGAAAAGAGAGAGGGGGTACAGCCAGCCGCCATCGCCGTGCGGGTGGAGGCGGCCCGAAAGCATCCATTTCGCAACGGATGCTTTCGGGCGGCTAACCGTTCAATCAGTCACCTTCTTCGACCGAAGCACGCGCTTGCGGCGGCGCGGCAACCCGCGAGAACCACAGGCCCGCACCGCGCTTTCACCTGGCTTACTTCCGCCGCTGCGCCTGCGCGGCGAGCCGCACCGCCGCATTGGCCGCGCCATAGCCGTCATAACCGCCGCGCCGCTCGACGATTTCGAGGAAAAAGCGCTGGTCGAGCTGTTCCGTGTATGCATGGAAAAACTCGCCGCCGCGCTCGTCGCGGTCGTAGAGGATATTGTTCGCGCGCATCGCTTCGAGCAGCGTGTCGGACAGCGCGTAGCGGGCTTCGAGATCGTCGTAGTAGTTGCGCGGGATGCGCAGCACCGGCACGCCGTTGGCGACGAACTCGGGAATCGCGCTGAAGATGTCGCCGGTGCTGAACGCGACGTGGTTCAGACCGGAGCCGTGGTACGTGTGCAGCGCCTCGGCCACCGCCGTATGACGGTCCACCGACGCATTGAGTGCGATCCGCACCGAGCCGTCGCGGCTGCGCAGCGCGCGGCTGCGCACGAGTCCGTACGGATCGGGCACGAGCACGCCGGGCTCGGCCTGAAAGCCGAACGCGGTGCGCAGGAACAACACCCACGTATCGAGCGAGTTGGCCGGCACCGACAGGCACACGTGATCGATGCGCGTGAGCGGACCCACCTCGGTCGGGCCGTTGATGTCGGTCAGGATGAAGTCGGCTTCGAACAGCGTGGGTTGATCCGGCGTTTCGTCGACGAAATAGTTGAGGCTGCTGTCCGGCCCCTGCACCGCGGGCAACACGCGCTCGTTCGGGCCGATCTGGCCGGAGAACGGCGCGTAGCCGAAGCCGGCCGCGCGCTCGAACGCCTGTTTCGCGTTGTCGACGCGAAACGCCGACGCGCACAGCGACAGACCGTGCTGCTGGAAGAACGCGTTGGCGAACGAGTCGGGCTCGGCGTTCAGCACGATCGACGCCGCGCCGTGCTGGTACAGCGTCACGTCTTTCGAGCGATGCTGGCCGGCCTGACGGAAGCGCAGCTTGCCGAGCCAGTCGGCGAGCTGCGTGCGCGTGGTGTGGTCGACCGCGAATTCGAGGAACTGATAGCCGACGTGCGCGGGGGCGGCCGGCGACTGGTACAGATCGCCGGTCTTGCCCGACGCCTGCTGTTCTTCCAGCAGCGCGCGGGTCTGCTCTTCGAGGAACAGCAGCGAGCGGTGGCCGTCGGCGGCCGTGATCGTGGTGGGGGCGGCGCGGAAACCGTCGTTGAAAATCTCGAGCGACAGCGGGCCCTGGTAGCCGGACTTGACGACCTGCGCGGTGAAGTTCGCGACATCGAGGTCGCCCTGGCCGGGGAAGCAGCGGTAGTGGCGGCTCCATTCGATCACGTCCATCGCGAGCTTCGGCGCGTCGGCGATCTGCACGAACGCGATGCGCTCGCCCGGAATGTCGGCGATCGCATCGACCGTGTCGTTCAGCGACAGCGTATGGAAGCTGTCGAGCACGAGCCCGAGGTTCGGATGATTGACCGCGTCGACGAGCTTCCACGCGTGACGGTACGTGCTCACGTGCTTGCCCCACGCGAGCGCCTCGTAGCCGGCGATCACCCCGGCCTCCTCGGCCGCGCGGGCGAGCGCGCCGAGCTGGTCGATCATCAGCGCGTCGTCGCAGATCGTTTCCGGCGACACGTTGCTGCATACGAGAATGCGGTCCGTGCCGAGTTCGTGCATGACCTCGAACTTGCGTTTCGCGCGTTCGAGATTGCGCGCGAGCCTCTCGGGGCTGACGCCGTCGAAGTCGCGAAACGGCTGGAACAGCATGATCTTCAGGCCGAGGTCCGCGGCGATGCGGCGCACGTCGGCGGGCGAGCCGTCGAAATACAGCAGGTCATTCTCGAAGATTTCCACGCCTTCGAAACCGGCCGCGCGGATCGCGCTCAGCTTCTCGACGAGGGTGCCGCTAATCGACACGGTGGCAATCGAACGTTGCATGAACGGCTCCGGCAAAAACGGACAAACGATGGGGAAGGATGAGCGGCGAAACAGTACGGGACGCGTCTTCCGGCCGCTATGTTGCGGCGCGCAAAACGAGTCGGTTCATTATGCACGCCGGCAGGACACAGGCAAGAATACGCCACACTAACCGCGAGTTTCGACAGTCTATCCGAACTAACTAGATGGTACAAATTCGTAGAAACCCCGAATGACGGCGACGGCCGATGCGCGCACACTTCGCTACGCGTCGAAAAGGCGCTTCGGGCGCCGCCATCATTCGTCGGTGCCGGCGATGGCGGACGCGCTCATCGCCGGTTGCGGCACTCAGGGCTATGTGCTCGCTCCCGAGCGGATGGCGACGATTCTTAAGGATAGGGCGACAACATGAACACTCAAGAGAACACTCGTACGGCCGCGCAGATCGCTGCGATGGCGAACTCGCAGGCGAGCTTGCGCGCAACCGGCCACTCGTACCTGGTCGGCCTGATCGGCGCGGGCATCAGCGGTTCGCTCACGCCCGCGATGCACGAGGAAGAGGGCAGCAAGCTCGGCCTGCACTATGTGTATCGCCGTATCGATCTCGAAGCGCTGAAGCTCGACGCCGCCGCGCTGCCTGAATTGCTGACGGCCGCCGAACGCATGGGTTACAACGGCCTGAACATTACGTATCCGTGCAAGCAGGCTGTCATCCCGCTGCTCGACGAACTCTCCGACGACGCGCGCGCGCTCGGCGCGGTCAACACCGTGCTGTTCAAGGACGGCAAGCGCATCGGCCACAACACCGACTGGTCCGGTTTCGCGCGCGCGTTCCAGCGCGGCCTGCCGGACGTGTCGCTCGAACGCGTCGTGCAACTCGGCGCGGGCGGGGCGGGCGCGGCGGTCGCGCATGCGGCGCTCAACATGGGCACGCAAGCGCTGACGCTGTTCGACGTCGACGCAAGCCGCGCGCAGTCGCTCGCCGACGAATTGCAGAAGCGCTTCCCCGCGGCGAAGGTCAGCGCGGGCGCCTCGCTCGCGGAGTCTCTGGCTGCCGCGCAAGGGCTGATTCACGCCACGCCGACCGGCATGGCCAAGATGCCGGGCCTGCCGCTGCCGGCCGAATTGCTGCACCGCGACCTGTGGGTCGCCGACATCGTCTATTTCCCGATTCGCACCGCGCTTCTGCAGGCGGCCGAAGCGCTCGGCTGCCGCACGCTGAGCGGCGGCGGCATGGCGGTCTACCAGGCCGTCGACGCGATGCGCATTTTCACGGGGCTCGAGCCCGACGCCGAGCGCGTCTACACGCACTTCCAGTCGTTGCTCGGGCGTCCCTGAGCGTTCCTGAGTCCGCCCGCCGAGGGCCGCCGACCGGCAGCGTATGACCGGGCACACTCTGCTTGAGGAGAGCAGCACGATATGTCGCAACCGATTCAATCCAGTTCAACCAGTACGCCGCTTCAGAACGGCGTGACGGGCACCGCGCGCCGCTCGAAGGCCCGCTACAAGATCCTCGCGCTGCTCGCCGTCGGCACGATGATCAATTATCTCGACCGCACGGTGCTCGGCATCGCGGCGCCGCAGCTGACGAAGGAACTCGGCATCAACGCCGCGCTGATGGGGCTGCTGTTTTCCGTGTTCTCGTGGAGCTACGTGGCCGCGCAGATTCCGGGCGGTCTGTTTCTCGACCGCTTCGGCAGCAAGATCACTTACTTTCTGTCGATGACGTTCTGGTCGCTCTGCACGCTCGCGCAGGGCCTCGTGCATGGCATCGGCGCGCTGTTCGCGTTCCGTCTCGGCCTTGGCGTGTCGGAATCGCCGTGCTTTCCGACCAATAGCCGAGTGGTCGCCACATGGTTCCCGCAGAGCGAACGCGCGATGGCGACCGGCACCTACACGGTCGGCGAATATATCGGCCTCGCGTTTTTCAGCCCGTTCCTGTTCATGCTGATGGGCGCGTTCGGCTGGCGCTCGCTCTTCCTCGTGGTCGGCGGCGTCGGTATCGTGTTCGGCGTGGTGTGGTGGCTGCTGTACCGCGAGCCGCACGATCATCCGTCGGTGAATCAGGCCGAGCTGGACTATATCGAGGCGGGCGGCGGCCTGACGAAACTCGATGGCGATGCCGGGGCGGCCGCGCCGAAGCGTAGTTTCGAATGGCGCACGATCGGGCAGTTGCTCAAGCATCGGCAATTGACCGGCATCTGTCTCGGCCAGTTCGCCGGCAATTCGACGCTCGTGTTCTTCCTTACCTGGTTCCCGACCTACCTCGCTACCGAGCGTCATATGGCGTGGCTGAAGATCGGCTTCTTCGCGATCATGCCGTTTATCGCGGCGTCGATCGGCGTGATGTTCGGCGGCGTGTTCTCCGACTGGCTGCTGCGCCGCGGCAAGTCGCCGAACGTCGCGCGCAAGCTGCCGATCATCGCCGGCCTGCTGCTCGCCTCGACGATCATTCTCGCGAACTATGTCGAGAGCAACGTCGTGGTGATCGCAATTCTGTCGGTGGCGTTTTTCGCGCAGGGAATGGCGGCGCTCGGCTGGACGCTCGTCTCGGACATCGCGCCCGAAGGGCTGCTTGGCGTGACCGGCGGCATCTTCAATTTTGCCGCTAACCTTGCGGGTATCGTGACGCCGCTCGTGGTCGGGCTCATCGTTGCCGCGACCGGTTCGTTCGTCGGCGCGCTTGTGTTTATCGGCGTGATCGCGCTGGTGGGAGCGCTGTCGTATATCTTCGTGGTCGGCGATATCAGGCGGATCGTGCTGGCGGATTAAGCACCCACCAGGGTCGAGCCGCCGTGAGAGATAACGGCGGTGGCTTGACCTTACCCCCTTGCCACCTTCGAATCCCCGGTTGTCGCCGCATTGCGGCGGTAACCGGGGATTTGGCGTTTCTGCTCAATCTTCCTTGCGCACGAACCTCAAGATCGCATCGACGATCATTGCCCGATGCCTTGCCCGCAATCTCGGATGCGACGGGTCCCGGCCAAAGGCGGTTCCGAACGTATGCCGGTTTCCCACGCGATGAAAGCATAACGAGCTGATCATCAGATGCAGATCGATCGGATCGATGTCGCTGCGGAACTGCCTGGCCGCGATGCCGCGCGCCAGCAGGTCTTCGATCGTGTGAATCACGGTAACGTTGCGGCCTTTGAACGTCTTGACCTGCTCGACGTACTTCGCGCCGTGAATGTTCTCGATCGTGACGAGGCGCACGAAGTCGCGCTGGCGGTCGTGGTAGTCGAACGTGAATTCGACCAGCGCGCGCATGCCCTCGACCGGATCGAGTTCGCTGATGTGCAGGTCCTGTTCGAGCGCGCGAATGTCTCCATACACCTTCTCCAGCACCGCCTGGTACAACCCTTCCTTGCTGCCGAAGTAGTAGTACAGCATGCGCTTGGTGGTGTTCGTGCGTTCCGCGATCGCATCGACGCGCGCGCCCGTCAGTCCCATCGCGGAGAACTCCTGGGTCGCGACGTCGAGGATGTTGCGCTTCGTCTGCTCGGGGTCGTACTTGCGCCGGGCGTCGGCGCGCGGCGAGCTGGACGTGATGCCGTTGGTATCAGGCTCGATGGCCTTGTTTCCCTTTTTCATTGTGGATTCGAGCGGCAGTGACGAGGCATTTTAGCATGGCGAAACCCGCCTCTGGCGCGGGTTTCGGCGTGCCGCCGCGCGGCGCGTTGCCGATCATGGATGGAATCTGGATTGCATCGGATACCGTACGATAGAACGCGCGAATGCAGACGAAAGTACCGGCGAAAAATGAAAAAACCACCTGAAAAGGCGGTTTTTTCCGATCTGAAAGACTTTCAATATCTCACGGCGATTCCCGTTTTGTCATCTGCCGCCGGCGGGTGTTGTAGCCGCGACACTGTTGGCTCAATCCGGGCCAGGAGCGATTTCCGGTTCCGCGCTACACTGATTCGAATGACGCGAGCCAGGTTCGGCAGCCTGGTCATCGCTCGGGGAGAACTGCCATGAATCGGCCACCGCTTCGGTTTCCGCTTCGCGCGACCGGCACCGTGCCGGTGCGGACCTGGCTCAAATGGGGGCTGGCCGTGGCGTTCCTCGTCGCGGTCGCGCTGCTTGCCCGGCTTGTGCAGATCGAAATAGAAACCTCGCGCCTGCAGGCACGCTACCTTTCCGAATTGACTCGCGACGTCGGCTTTTCCGTCGCCGCCGGCCCTAGCCCATCGATCCGTTTTCCGCAGGCCGATAAAGGCCCCTACGACACGCGCCTCGGCTACGCGCTGCTGCCTTCCATCGAGCAGCGGCTGCAGCAACGCGGCTTCGAAATCAGCTCGCAGGCGCGCGATTCCGAGCGGATGGTGTCGCTTGCCGATCACGGCCTTTTCCTGCCCTACGAAGAAAAAGACACCGCCGGTCTGCAACTGTTCGACGGCATCGGCGCGCCGCTTTTCAGCGCGCGTTTTCCGGGCCGCACCTACGAGAACTTCGAGGCGATTCCGCCGCTCGTCGTGAATTCGCTGCTGTTTATCGAAGACCGCTATCTGCTCGATCCGAATCAGCCGAACCGCAATCCGGCGATCGACTGGGGGCGCTTCAGCCGCGCGCTCGCCGACCAGGGCGTGCGCGTTTTCAATCGCCATCAGCAGACGCCGGGCGGCAGCACGCTCGCCACGCAGATCGAGAAATTCCGTCACTCGGCCGGCGGCCGCACCGCGACGCCGCCCGAAAAGCTGCGGCAGATCGCGTCCGCGTCGGTGCGCGCCTATCTGAACGGTCCGCAGACGCTGCCCGCGCGTCAGCAGATCGTGGTGCATTATCTGAACTCGGTGCCGCTCTCGGCGCAGCCGGGCATCGGCGAAATCAATGGTATTGGCGACGGACTCGCCGCATGGTACGGGCGCGATTTCCGCGAGACCAATCGTGTGCTGAAAGCGCCGTCGACACAGGCGAATCTCGGCGAGCAGGGCGCCGCGTTTCGCGAGGTGCTCTCGCTGATGATCGCGCAACGCGCGCCGTCGTTTTTCCTGCAACGCGGCTACCCCGATCTCGAACGGCTGACCGACAGCTATCTGCGTCTGCTCGCGAGCGGCGGCGTGATATCGGCCCCGTTGCGCGATGCCGCGCTCGCCGCGCACGTCGACCTGCATCGCGCGACGAAGGTCGCCGCGAACGACGATTCGTTCGTTTCGCGCAAGGCCGTGACGTCGATGCGTTCGCATCTGCTCGCGGCACTCGGCGTGCGCAGCTTCTACGAACTCGACCGCCTCGACGTCGAGGCGCGCGGCACGCTCAACAACGCCGTGCAGCAGGCCGTCAGCGAACGGCTCGCGGCCGCCGCGACGCGCGACGGCGCGAAGGCCGCGGGCCTCGTCGGCTTCGAAATGCTGCGCGGCTCCGACGATCCTTCGCATATCGCCTACAGCTTCACGCTGTTCGAACGCAAGGGCGGCGCGAACCTCGTGCGCGTGCAGACCGACAGCGTGAACCAGCCGTTCGACATCAACTCGGGCGCGCGTCTGAATCTCGGTTCGACCGCGAAACTGCGCACCGTCGTCACGTATTTGCAGATCGTCACCGAACTGCACACACGCTATGCATCGCTAAGCAATGCGGAGTTGAAGGCCGTCAAGCCCGATCCTAACGATCAATTGACGCGCTGGGCAATCGACTATCTGCTGCATACCAGCGACCATTCGCTGCAACCGATGCTCGATGCGGCCGTCGAGCGCAAATACTCGGCGAGCCCCGGCGAAACGTTCTACACGGGCGGCGGCGCGCAAACCTTCACGAACTTCGAGTCCGACGACAATAGCCGCATCCTGACCGTGCATCGTGCGTTCCAGCATTCGGTGAATCTCGTGTTCGTACGGCTGATGCGCGACATCGTCCACTACGAGATGGTGCAGACAACCGGGCCGTCGGCGCAATGGCTCGACGATCCCGCGACCCGCAAGATGTACCTCACGCGTTTCGCCGATCAGGAAAGCCGCGTGTACATGAAGCGCTTCTACACGAAGTATCACGACAAGGCACCCGATCAGGCGCTCACGTTGCTGCTGCTCGGCGTGCGCAAATCGCCGCCGAAAGTGGCGACCGTATTGCGCAGCGTCGCGCCGAACGAATCGAACGCGTGGTTCGACCGGATGATGCGCGCGGCGCTGAAGAATACGCCGGCCGCTTCGGTACTCGACGACGAAGACCTCGCGAATCTATACGACAAATACGGTATCGACCGCTTCAATCTGAACGACCGCGGCTATATCTCGGGCGTGCATCCGCTCGAACTGTGGACGCTCAACTATCTGCGCTCGCATCCCGACGCGACGCTCGCGCAGGTCGATAGCGCGAGTCGGGACGTGAGGCTGTCCACCTATTCCTGGCTCTTCAAGACGCGCTATCACGCGACGCAGGATCGCCGCATCAAGCGCATGGTCGAACTGCGCGCGTATGACGCGATCGGCAAGTCGTGGCAGGCGCTCGGTTATCCGTTCGCGTCGATCACGCCTTCGTATGCGGCCGCGATCGGCGCATCGGGCGACCGGCCCGCAGCGCTCGCGCAATTGATCGGCGTGATCGCGAACGACGGCAATAAGGTGCCGACCGAAACGCTTACGCAGATCGACTTCGCCAAAGACACGCCGTACGAGACGCATTTCAAACGTGCATCGGTCGCGCCGCAACAAGAGGTGTCGCCGGAAATTGCGGGCGTGGTGCGGATGCTGCTGCGCGACGTCGTGACGGGCGGCACCGCGAGGCGTCTTGCGCAAGGCATGACGTTCCCCGATGGCGAAACGCTCGACGTCTACGGCAAGACCGGCACGGGCGATCAGCGCCTGAATGTGTATGCGAAGGGTGCGCGGCTCATCGAGTCGCGCAAGGTGAATCGCAGCGCGACCTTCGTGTTCGCGCTCGGCGACCGTTTCTATGGTTCGCTGACCGCGTGGGCGCACGAGCCGTATGCGGCGCGCTACGACTTTACGAGCGCCCTGGCCGTGCAATTGCTGAAGTCGATGGCGCCGGCGTTGCAGCCCCTGCTCGATAGTCCCGATGAGAAGACCGTCGCGGAGCAGGGGACGCAATGACGTGCGCAGAGTCGGCTTACCGCCTCGGCGCGAGCGTCTGCCGTTTCGTTTCGAGTTGCGTGACGACGCGTTGCAGCGTGCGCTCCGCGGGCCCGAGCGCGCACGCGAATTTGCAGCCGATCACATAACGCCGGTCGCCCTTCGGCGTCGTCAATGCGCGCGGCGCGACGATTTGCAGATCCAGTTGCAACGTACCGAAACTGCCGAGCTGCAAGGTCACGTCGTGCAGCACGGTGCCGGCTTCGAGCGAACCGAAGCGCTCGTCGGCAGTCTTCAACGCGATGCCGCCGAGCGACAGGTCCTGCAATTCGAGGCGGAACGAACCGCCGTTCGCGTACGGGCCGATCGCGAGATACGGATCGAGCAACGGCGTTTGTACGCGGAAGAACTCGCGGCGCTGCACGTAGTAGAGCAGCGGCGGGAACGGCGCTTCGAACGCGGCGCGTCCTTCGAATCTGGTGGGCGTGGCGCCGCCCGTCGTGAATTCGGTGCGGATGCCGCCGGGCAGACTGCGAAACGTCAACTGAGGCGCGGCGGGCAACGCGCGATTGTCGTCCGCGACGCTGCCCATGTCGAACACGAAGCGCGCATTGCGCGAATCGACGTCGAGCACCTGCGTGACAATCTGCCTGCCGTCGAACTCCACTGTCACGAAGTCCTGCCCGTTCAGCAGATTGCGCAGGCAGACGGCGATTTGCAGCGGATGGCGCTGCGCGAAGTTTTCGTCGGCGTTGTGGGGCGATGCCGTGAGGTCGGCTTGAGTCGGTTGCACTGGCGGCTGCGTTGGCGGTTGAGCGAGCAGTTGAGCGGCGGTCATTCGAATATCCCTGCATGTTGCGGCCCTGGCCTGGCCGGTTGGGAGCGCGGGCGGCATGGCGAAGATGCTGGCGCTCGGCTTTGTCCCGGAGTGATTGCAGGGATCGTGCCAACTGCATGTCAGGCGCTTGCGATGCGGCGCGCTCGCCGCTATGCCGCGTGCGGCGGGCGTTTGCGCGTGGTCCCGGTGAGCCGGCTGCTCGATGAAACGCGTGCTTGAAACGTTCGCTACGTAACGCGCATGCGGTTGTTACGGCCACATTCGCGCTGTATTGGTGACCGCTTTGGCAGTGGCCTCGGTGACACCCCCGCGATCACACCGATGGCCGCATCACCGCTCGCGCGGCGCCGCGGTCGAGGCGCGCACGACCAGCTTCGGTGCCGACGAAACCCGCATCGGCGCAGGCCCCGGCGCTTTATTCGCAGCGCGTCCCGCCGGCCCATACGACGACTCGATCAGCTCGCGCAACAGCTCGACCGCCAGCCCGGCGACCTCGACCGTCGGCACGGCCACCGTGGTCAGCGCGGGACGCGATTCGCGCGCGAGCTGGATGTCGGTGATGCCGACCACCGACAGATCGTGCGGCACCCGCAGGCAGAGATCGGCGGCCGCGTGCATCGCGCCGAGCGCGGGCAGGTCGTTGGTCGCGAAGATCGCGGTGAGTTGGGGATCGGCTTCGAGCAGCGCACGCGCCGCGAGGTAGCCGCCGTGGATCGTATCGGCCGCGTGCCTGACGCGGTTCTTCGCGACGCCGCCCGCGCGCAGCGCGTCGACGAAACCTTCGTAGCGTGCCGCGTGAATACCCTGGGCCTTGCTGCCGACGATCGCGCCGAAGCGCCGATGTCCGAGCGCGAGCAGATGCGTGCCGGCCAGTTCTCCCGCGAGCCGGAAGTCGACCGCGACGCACGGCAACCCTGGCGGCTCGTTGGGCCGCTCCCACATGCACAGCACGACCGGCGTGCCGCGCGCCTCGGTCGCATGCAGGTCCACGAAATCGAGGTTCGCATTGGTCACGAGCACGCCCTCGGAGAGTGTGCCGGCAATCTGGTCGAGATACGCGCGGCCGGTCAGCGGATTTTCATTCGTATTGCAGATGATGACGAAGTGGCCGCTCGTGCGTGCCGCGCGTTCGACCGCGAGCGCGAACTCCGGATAGAACGGATTGGCGATGCTCGACACCATCAGCGCGAGCGTCGGCGCGCGGCCTTCGGCGAGCGCGCGCGCGGCGAGGTGCGGGCGGTAGCCGAGCGCCTTGACCGCGTCGAGCACGCGCTGGCGGGTCGTTTCGCCGACGCGGCCGCGCTTGCGCAGCACGTTGGAGACGGTGGCCGGCGTGACACCGGCATGACGCGCGACTTCGCTGAGTGTAGTCATGGTGCTTTCAATATCTGGGACGTCTGCCCGGCATTTGCGTCGCGGCGCAAGGCGCGGCAACATCTGTCGTCGAACAGGCAGACAAACGATATCGGAGACAGCCCCAACGATCGCAGGCGATCGATTTTTTCGGTCCTGCTGATTAAGCGCTTAATCTCCGACTTCGCGCCGATTAAATCACGGAGTCGATGCAATGGCGAGCATTTCCTTACGAGGCGTGCAGAAGGCGTATGGCGACGGCGCGCCGGTGATCCGCAACGTCGATCTGGAGATCGGGGAGAACGAGTTCTGCGTGTTCCTCGGGCCGTCGGGTTGCGGCAAGTCCACGCTGCTGCGCATGATCGCCGGGCTTGAGGACGTGACGGACGGCGACCTCGCGATCGGCGGGAAGATCGTCAACGACGTGCCCGCCGCGCAGCGCGGCGTCGCGATGGTGTTCCAGAGCTACGCGCTGTTTCCGCACATGACCGTGTTCGAGAACATGGCCTTCGGCCTGAAGCTCGCCAAAACGCCGAAGGACGAAATCGAGCGCAAGGTACGCGAAGCCGCGCGCATTCTGCAACTCGAAGCGCTGCTCGAACGGCGGCCCAAGGCACTCTCGGGCGGACAGAGGCAACGCGTTGCGATCGGCCGCGCGATCGTGCGCGAGCCCGGCGTGTTTCTGTTCGACGAGCCGCTCTCGAATCTCGATGCAACGCTGCGCGGGCAAACGCGCGTCGAGATCGCGCGCCTGCACAGGCAGTTCGCGAAGGCGAGCGTGGTCTATGTCACGCACGATCAGATCGAAGCGATGACGCTTGCCGACAAGATCGTGCTGCTGCATGCGGGCAAGGACACCGAGCGCTACGGCAGCATCGCGCAGATCGGCGCGCCGCTCGAATTGTATCGGCATCCGAAGAGTCGTTTCGTGGCCGGCTTTATCGGCTCGCCGCGCATGAATTTTCTGCCAGGCAAAGTCGCGTCGATCGACGCGCAAGGCGTGCTTGTCACGCTCGATCACAGCGCCGAAAACATCCACGCGCCGGTGAGCGGCACGGGTCTGCAAATCGCGCAGCCGGTCACGCTCGGCGTGCGGCCCGAACATCTCGAGTTCGTCGATGCATTCGCCGACGTATCAGCATCGGTATCGGTATCGGTATCAGCATCGGCAACGACTCCGGCCGATGGCGTGCTCACGCGCAGCGTCGCGCTCGTCGAACAGCTCGGCGAACACAGCTACGTCCACCTCGATCAACCCGGCGGCGCCGTGCTGATTGCCAAGGCGCCGGGCGAAACGCGTCTCGCGCCAGGCGATCGCGCGAGCCTGCGCGTGCCGCGCGCGGCCTGCCATCTGTTTACCGAAGACGGCTTCGCGGCAGCGTCGCTCGAATCCGTCGAACACTACGCTTGAATAACATGGGGGACCTGGGATGCGCCTTGGAGTCTGTTACTACCCGGAACACTGGCCCGAATCGATGTGGGACGACGACGCGCGGCGGATGAAAGCACTCGGCATCGAGCAGGTGCGGATTGCCGAATTTGCGTGGAGCCGCATGGAGCCGACGCCGGGCGAATACGACTGGGGCTGGCTCGATCGCGCGATCGACGTGCTTGGCGCGGCGGGTCTTAAGGTCGTCATGTGCACGCCGACCGCGACGCCGCCGAAATGGCTGATCGATCGTCATCCCGACATCCTGCCGGTCGGCGCCGATGGACGTCCGCGCGCGTTCGGTTCACGGCGCCATTACGACTTCTCGTCGCCCGCGTATTTCGAAGCATCGCAGCGCATCTGCACGGCGGTGGCTGAGCGTTACGGCAAACATCCGGCGGTCGCGTACTGGCAGACCGATAACGAATTCGGCTGCCACCAGACGGTGGTCAGCTATTCGCCGGCGGCCGTCGCGCGCTTTCGCGAGTGGCTCAAGGCGCGTTATCGCACGATCAAGGCGTTGAACGATGCATGGGGCACCGTGTTCTGGAGCATGGAGTACTGCAGCTTCGACGAAATCGACGCGCCTGTCGCGACCGTGACCGAAGCGCATCCCTCGCATCGCCTTGATTACCGGCGTTTCGCCTCCGATGAAGTGGCGCGCTACAACCGCATGCAGGTCGAGATTATCCGCGCGCATTCGCCGGGGCGGCCCGTCGCGCACAACTTCATGCAACTCTTTACCGAGTTCGATCACTACAAGGTCGCGGCCGATCTCGACGTTGCGACGTGGGACAGCTATCCGCTCGGCGCGCTCGAAGAGCAGTGGTTCGCACCGGACATCAAGGCGCGCTGGCTGCGCAGCGGTCATCCGGATTTCGCGTCGTTCAATCACGACGTGTATCGCGGCATGTCGAAGCTGCCGTTCTGGGTCATGGAGCAGCAGCCGGGGCCGGTGAACTGGGCGCACTGGAATCCCGCGCCATTGCCGGGCATGGTGCGGCTGTGGAGTTGGGAAGCGTTCGCGCACGGCGCGGGCTGCGTGTCGTATTTCCGCTGGCGTCAGGCGCCGTTCGCGCAGGAGCAGATGCATGCGGGTCTCAATACGCCCGATAACCGGCTCGACATCGGCGGTAGCGAAGCATCGCAAGTCGCTGGCGAGATTCGCACGGTGCTTGCCGAGCATGCCGACGCGAATGCGGCGGTCCGCTCGAAAGTCGCGCTCGTCTACGACTACGAAGCGAAGTGGCTGTTCGAGATTCATCCGCAGGGCGCGGACTTTCACTATCCGCGTTTCGCATTCGAGTACTACTCGGCATTGCGCGCACTCGGGCTCGACGTCGATGTCGTGCCGGCCGATGCTTCTTTCGACGGCTATAGCCTGATTGTCGTGCCGCCGCTGCCGGTCGTGTCCGGCGATTTTGCCGAACGGCTCGCACGCTCGGGGGCTCAGGTGATACTCGGTCCGCGTACCGGTTCGAAAACGCCTGATTTACAGATCCCCGCCAATTTGCCGCCCGGCGTGTTGACCGGGGTATTGCCGCTGCGCGTATGGCGTGTCGAATCGATGCGGCCGAACGTGACGGAAGCGGTACTGCTCGAAGAGCCGGGCGCAAACGCGGAGGCCGCTGGCTTCGCGCGCCACTGGCGCGATTTCGTCGATAGCGATGCCACGCTTGCGCTCGATGTGCGCGCGCGTTTTGCGGACGGTCATCCCGCGTACGTGCGAAACGGCGCATGCCACTATTTCGCGAGCCTGTTCGACGACGCGCTCACGCAGCGTCTGTTCGCGCGGATCGCCCAGGAAGCCGGCATCGAAACGATGCCACTCGGCGATGCCGTACGCGTGAGCCGGCGCGGTGCGCTGACCTATGTATTCAACTATGGCGCCGAAGTGCATACGCTCGATAACGTTGCCGATCACGCTTTCGTGATCGGCTCGCGCGCGGTGGCTCCGCAGGGCGTGGCGATTTACCATTCGTGACAGGAATCCGGTAAGGCTGCGGCAGTGCCATGCAGCAGTGCGATGCAGTAGTGCTATATCCCAGCTCCACACAGCAACGACACCGACGTAAAACCACGAAATACAGGAGACAGGCAGCATGAAACTGAAACCACGCAAGATTCTATTGACGCTCGCGCTGGCCGCCGTGGCGGCAGGCACGTCCGTCGTCGGCACGGCGCAGGCCAGCACGCTCGCGCTGAACATCGCATACAAGGGCGCGAGCCAGCGCGCGGTCTGGCAGCAGGTGGTCGACGAGTTCAAGAAAGCCCATCCCGGCATCGACGTGAAAGTGTCGTTTATCGACGAAGAAGCGTACAAGGTTCAACTGCCCGGTTGGCTCTCGACTGTCGCGCCCGATGTCGTCAACTGGCACGACGGCGAACGCATGGCGTATTACGCGCAGCGCGGCCTGTTCGAAGACCTGAGCGGCGACTGGCAGAAGAACGGCTGGAACGGGATGTATGCGTCGACGAAAGAAGCTTCCTCGTATAAGGGCAAGCAGTATGCCGCGCCGACCGTGTACTACTCGTGGGGGATGTTCTATCGCAAGGATCTGTTCGAGAAGGCCGGCATCAAGGGCGAGCCGAAAACGTGGGACGAGTTTCTCGACGCCGCGAAGAAGCTGAAGGCAGCGGGCATTACGCCGATTGCGGTAGCGGGCCGCGATGCGTGGACGCTCGCGGGCTGGTTCGATTATCTCGACCTGCGTCTGAACGGCAACGCGTTTCACCAGAAGCTGATGGCCGGTGAGATTCCCTACACCGATCCGCGCGTCAAGAAGGTTTATACGACGTGGAAGCAATTGATCGACGACGGCTACTTCATCGACAATTCGCTTTCCTACGATCTCGATGCGGTGCAGCCGTTCCTGTTCCAGGGCAAGGCCGGCATGATGCTGATGGGCACGTTTATCGCCGCGGGTTTTCCGCCGAACGTGAAACCGCAAATGGGCTACTTCCAGTTCCCGATCATCGATTCGAAGGTGCCGACCGCCGAAGACGGTCCGGTCGAATCGTTGCATATTCCGTCGAAAGCGAAGAACAAGGCCGATGCGCACACGTTCCTCGCATTCGTCGAAACGCCCGAGATCGGCGCGCAACTCGCTACAGGTCTCGGCTCCTTGTCGGCGAACAGCAAATCTCCCGAACCCGAAGATCCGATTTCGAAGATCGGCTTCCAGATTCTGTCGAATACGAAGGGCGGTATTGCGCAGTTCTATGATCGCGATATGACGAAGGAAATGGCCGACGAAGGGATGAAGGGGATGCAGCAGTTCATCTCCGATCCGACCAAGCTCGACGACATCCTCGCGCAACTCGAGCAGACCCGTCAGCGTATCTACAAGAAGTAAGCGGTGGCGGCCACGAGGCCGCCGTTTGCCGTTGGGGATTGGAACAGATCGGATCGGGAGAGTGATCGTGTCGCATTCCGTGAGCCGTCATAGCGTCGACGGTCCTGTTGAACCTGACGGGCCGGGCTCGCCCGTGCCCGGCGGCATGGTGGGCGGCGGCGCGCGGGTCGCATCGCGCCGCCGTGGTCCGACGCCGACCGCGCGGCGCCAGCGGCGCGCTGCGTTCCTGTTTCTCGCGCCGGCCTGCATCATGGTCGCCGTGTACGTGGTGTGGCCGATCCTCTCGACGATCCGCCTGAGCTTTTTCAACTGGGACGGTATGACCGAACCGTCGTTCATCGGTCTCGCGAACTACGTCGAACTGTTCCATACGCCGACGTTCTACACGGCACTCAGAAACAATCTCATCTGGCTCGTGCTGTTTCTGCTCGCTCCGCCGATGGGGCTCGCCGTTGCGCTGTATCTGAATCAGGCGGTGGCCGGCATTCGCATCGTGAAGTCGCTGTTCTTCGCACCGTTCGTGCTGTCGGGTGTCGTGGTCGGTCTGATCTTTTCGTGGTTCTACGATCCGACCTTCGGCCTGCTCGCGATGATTCTCGGTCATGGCGTGCCGGTACTCGGCGACCCGCGTTACGCGACGTTCGGCATCGTATTCGCGGCGCTGTGGCCACAAACCGCGTATTGCATGATTCTTTATCTGACCGGCCTCACCGCATTGAACGGCGAGCAGATCGAAGCCGCCCGCATGGAAGGCGCGCATGGCTGGTCGATGCTGTGGCACGTAATCCTGCCGCAATTGCGGCCGACCACGTTCATGGCGATCGTCGTGACGATCATCGGCGCGCTGCGCAGCTTCGATCTGATTTCGGTGATGACGGGCGGCGGCCCGTTCGAAAGCTCGACCGTGCTCGCGTACTTCATGTACGACCAGGCTATCAAGTACTACCGCATCGGCTATTCGGCGGCGATTGCGGTCGTGCTGTTCGGCATCATGCTCGTGTACATCGTCTATCATCTGCGGCGGATGCTGCGCGCCGAGCAATAAGGAGCGGCTCATGTTTCCGATGCCTATCGACAAATGGAAGCCGGCCACGCGCCGCGCGTACAAACTGACCTTGCCGGTCGCGCTGCTGATCTGGCTGCTGCCGATGATCGCGGTACTCGTTACGTCCGTGCGTTCGACCGAGGAATTGAGCGAGGGCAACTATTGGGGATGGCCGAAGCACTTCGCGATGTTCGATAACTATCGCGAGGCGTTGACCACCTCGCCGATGCTGCATTACTTCTGGAATAGCGTGCTGATTACGGTGCCGTCCGTTGTCGGTTCGATCGCGCTCGCCGCGATGGCGGGCTTTGCGCTCGCGATCTATCGCTTTCGCGGCAACTCGACGCTGTTCGCGACGTTCGTCGCGGGCAATTTTGTCCCGATTCAGGTGCTGATGATTCCGGTGCGCGATCTGTCGTTGCAACTCGGTCTATTCAATACCGTAAGCGCGCTGATTCTGTTTCACGTCTCGTTTCAGACCGGTTTTTGCGCGCTGTTTCTGCGTAACTTCATCAAGCAGTTGCCGTTCGAACTTGTCGAAGCCGCACGTATTGAAGGCGCGAACGAATGGACGGTGTTCTTCCGCATCGTATTGCCGTTGATTCGTCCCGCGCTTGCTGCATTGGCGATTCTCGTGTTTACGTTCGTGTGGAACGACTATTTCTGGGCATTGTGTCTGACGCAGGGCGATGATGCCGCACCGATCACGGTCGGCGTCGCCGCGCTGAAAGGGCAGTGGACGACCGCATGGAATCTCGTTTCGGCGGGTTCGATTCTGGCTGCGCTGCCCTCGGTTGCGATGTTCTTCGCCATGCAGAAGCATTTCGTCGCGGGGCTGACGTTCGGGGCGACGAAAGGATGAACCCGAGGCGTGTTGCGCGTTGAGAGGTTGAGTGGAGAAGGGTTGCCCGCGTAAGCGGGCTTTTTTGTCACTCTTCCTTGGACCGGGTTCTTTCGGTCTGCTTTATCTGGCCTCGCCGACGCGTCGCAGTGCGGCATTCAACGCGGCACGCGCACTGTCGAGCGGCCGCTTGCCGTTGCTCGCCTCGCTCGCGAGATAAGCGGCCGGCGCCATCCACGGATGAGCAAATGCGACGACCGTTGCGCCCGCCGCATACGCGTCAGCGGCAGCCGATGAGATAGCCGCAAAGCAGCCGTTCATATTGCCGCTTTTGAACAGCGTCCAAACCAGCGGGGTATGTACGATTTCCACCGCGATTTCCGTCGACGCGGCGCTTTCGCTCGCATACTGCGTGAAAAGCTTGCGATTGGATTCGAGCGCGGCTTCGGCCGCGCATAACACGGCGATCTTGCCATTTGGCCCGGCCGATTCGGCGGCCCATGCAGCCAGTGCGGCATCTGTTCTGACGACAGGCACTGGCGCATTGCCGATTTCGGCAACCGCGGGCCCCAGCGTCGCGCAAGTCAGAATCACGGCATCGGCATTGGCCGCGAGGTCGAGAAGCGTACGGCACGTTTGCGCTTTTACATCGGCAGAGAATGTGCCGGCCCGCTCGACTGCTTCGCGAAGATCCGCGCGTACGAGATGCTGAAGATCGTCCGGCCGTAAACCGAGTTCCGTGGCTGCCTGTTCGAATACCTGTCTATTACTGTCTATCGTGTGCAGAAAGGAAATGCGCATGGCTTTGAGCTCCGGTGATGTGCCCGAGTCGAATGGCGCGTCGGGTTTATTGCATTCGTACACATTGTTCCGATGCCGCATTTCCTTAGCAAGGCAACATCGCCTACTGGTATGACTGCTACCCCCTTCGTCCGCAAACCGGCGGAAAACGGCCGGCGAGCCTGCAAAATAACAAGGCCTGCCTTCTCGCGAAGGCAGGCCTTCTCACCTAAGCCGCTCAGGCCGGATCAGCGTACTTCAGTGTCCACGTGAACGTGCGGTTGGCGCCGCCCGTCAGCGCGAACGGCTGGGTCTTACACACGAAATTGGAATGTAGCTGTCCAATCGGCGTGGTCGACAACGGGTTGGTCGTCCCGTTCACGGTGTCGAATTGCGACAGCGCGCAATTGTCGAAACCGGTGGTGGCGTAATTGGTGGCGGGGCTATTCGTGTAGTTGACCGAGAAGCCGTCGCCGCCCGCGGTAGTGTTCTGGAAGTCCGCGAAAGACGAGAAGTCCGTTTCCACCGACAGGTTGCCCGTCAACGTGCCCGAATTCAGCGTATCGCTGCGCGTGATCGTGCCGTGGCTGAAGGTCACGATCGTATGCACCTGCAGATCCAGATCTGTCGTGTACAGCGCGTTTTTCGCGGCTTGCCTGAATTTCGCCGTGTCGAACGTGACGACGACTTCGCCGTTATTTTCCTGCACGTTCAGGTTCTTGTAGTACGTGACGGGAATATAGGTTTTGCCGTTATACGACACCTGCGGAATCAGCAACGCGTAGGCGAGGTCGGTTGTGCCGTACGCGAGTTGATCCGAAGACGGCACCGGATAGTACGGTGTGTACGAGTTGTAGTCGGGCGCCTGGCTCAGGTTGAAGTTGATGACGCGCTTGCCGTCGCGAACCGTGATGAGCGCCGCGCTATACGGATGCGCGGTATCGGTCGGCTGGTTGTACCAGGTCAGCGTGTAATGCGGCTTCGTGTTGAGATAGGTTTGCATGTCGGTATCGGGAAGCGGTGCCTTGCCGTTGAAGCCGAGTTTGTCCCACCATGCGTTGACGTACATGAACTGATGCAGCAGGCTGAAGTTTTCGCCCATCACGCGCGGCTTGCCGCGATACGAGTCGGTGCCCCGGCCCTTGACCCACATGTTCACCGACGGCGTCGGCAAGGTCGGGTCGTACCAGAAGTTGCTGTAGCGATAAGCCGCCTTGTAGATGTACGAGTAGGCCACCTGCATTTCCTGCGGCGTGAGGACGCCCACATTGGCCGCCGCGGTCAGCACTTCCATGAATGCCGTATCGCCGTACGGGCCGATCGAGCGGCCGTAGTTGAAGCCCTGGCCGTTCGTATTGAGCTGCGGAAGAATGAGGTCGACCGAGTTGCGCAGATACTGCTTCAGCTCCGGCGTCAGATTGGCCTCGTTACCCATTTCCAGCGTGCGCTCGGTCACTTCGCCGATCAGCAGCGTGCTATAGCGGTCGTAGCGCGCCTGGTCGTAATAAGTCGTGTGCGTGTTCGAGGCTTCGTCGGAGAAGCCGCCCGTCGAGTCGTTGCGGATATGTTTCGTGAGCGTGTAGAGCAGTGCGTCGCGCGCGCCCATTGTGGCGACGGTCGGGTCGGTCGTTGAAGAAAACGTCGGATTGCTCCAGCCGAGTTTCTGGCGCAGCCCCGCGATACCGTACGACACCGCGTAGTAGTTCTGCGCGGTATTGAGCGAGGCGACGTCAATCGGGGTGCCGGCGGCCGGGCAGGTATTCTTTTGCCCGCTCGCGTCGGGGCCGAACATGTCGCAGAAGGTCAGGCGGTTTTGCAGCGTGGTCAGCATCGCGTCGCTGAACACTTCGTGCAGCATGCCATGCGCGTTGAAATTGTTGAGCGCGACGAGATAGTAGTACTCGCCCCAGGACGTATTCGCATACGTGTAATTGGCGCCCGTCATTTGCGTCATCATCGCGGTCGTGATCTTCTGATACGTCGCCAGATAATCCGCATAGGCCGGATCACCCTTCGTCTTCATATCGATCAGAATCCACGACAGGCCGAGCGCGAGCTTGCCGGGCAGGAATTTGTCGCCGGTGTTCGTATCGAGTACGTGAACTGGGTTGCCGTCGCCGAGATCCATGACCACTTGCGTGAAATCGGGCGATTTCCGGATCAGATCGAATAGCGCGCGCATCTGGCCCATCATCGTGATCGGAATGCCGGCGCCATCCGGCACGCTGGTGTCGGCCTGACCGTAGACGATGCCGTGCAGCGAAATCGCGCCGTTTTGGGACGGATCGGGCGTGGGCGTCGTGGTGGACGGCGAACTCGGGGAGCTGGGCGCAGCGGGCGAACTGTCGTTCGTGCTGCCGCCACAGGCGGTGATCAACAGGGCGGTGGCGGCACTGAGAGTAAGCGCAAGCGTGGTTTTCTTCGGTGAAAGCATGTCGTCTCCAGATTTTGATTTGATGGTGCGGATTCAATTGCTGGTTTTTAATGGTTTTTTATTTTCATCCCCTGGTCGGATTAATGAATTAAGTGATTTTTAAAATCTCGCCGGTACGGGTTTTAAAAAATACTAAACATCAGTCGTCATATAACTAAAATCAATAGGCAAAAAGATGCCCGTGCAGCGGGGCGAGTAATGCTCCCGTTGCGTGGCATTTTTACCAGTCTTCTTTCCTTGCCTGGTGGGCGTCTCCTGGATGGATCGCTGCTGTGCGCAGCATGAAGATTACGGTAACGCGTGTTTTCTTGTTACAGAAACATTCGTAAGTCATAGGAGATCATATCTCAAAGAAGATTGCAAGCAGTCGAAATGACGCTGAAGGCATAACTGGGCGCGCCTGAATCCGCGATGAATGGCCGTTTGCTGCTTCTAAATGGGTCTTTTGAATGCCGTTTTTAGTGGGCTTTCGTCGTCGATTATCAAAGGCGATTTATTGTGCTTGATATCGTTAGTCTTCCGAATCTTTGTGTCCTGTGCTCTGATGTCGCGTTGCTTTCGTGCGGATGTTGTTTTGCTTCGAAAATGATTACAGGGTAGGTGTTCTTGCTCGCATCGAGGATCTGAAGTTAAACGTTTTCCTTGTCTCTGTGGCCTGAAAATCGACACCGAAAATTATCTGGGATTACTGAATATCTGTGGCGTCCGGCGCGCTGTTCTGAGCGATTGCCGGCGGCTTGAGCCACCCATCGGCTAAGATACGGCCCGCCTCGCATTTTTTAGAAAAAAGGAGTGGTTTCGATGTTCCAACCAAGCAACGTATTCAAGGAAAATCTTGCGCAGATGCCTGCGATCGACGGCATCGCGCGCATCGATCTGGTCGACGGCAAGGGCACCGTGGTCGCCAGCATCGAGAACAAGCCGGGCAAGCAGGGCTCGCTCGCGGTCTACAACTATCTGCATGCCACGTTCGGTGCGCTGGACTCCAAGGCAGCCGAATACGGCCTCGCGCTCTTCGCCGAACATACGGCCGACGCACGCAACCGTCCGGGCGCGCACCCGAGCGTCGATCATCTGCTCGCCATCGCGGCTGGCGCCGAGGCCCTGCGTATCGACGTTGTCGCGGCGGCCTGAGGCTGCCTGAAGTTCTCTGAAAGCGTACGGCAGGTTAGACGTTTTCCTGCCGTTGCCGTGAGTTTTCCGCAAGTTTCCCGCAAGCTCCGATGCGCCCGCGAACGGGATTCGCGGCCTGTCGGGCCCTTATTTAAGTAAAAACCCTGATTTTTTCGATCGCAGTGGATTGGCTTCACAATCGGCTTCTATTCGACGAATTGAAAAGCCGGCGGCCGGCGCACACTGAGTTCGTGCCAATCTCGTTCACTGCGCCAGGAGCGTCAGATGTCTTCCCGCCACGATAAAAGCCGTCAATTCGAAGCCGGCCTGCCGGAATTTGCCACCCCGGAGCGGGGCAGCCCGTTGTCCGGTCCCGATGCGGAGATCATGCGCGAGTTGCAGCACCGCTCCGAAGCCGTATTGCGCCTGGCGACCGAAACCCACGCCGCCGTTGCGCGCAGCGACGCGGCCGGCGCCGAGTTCGCGCGCCGATCGCTTGCAACGCAGTTGACGCTGACGACCGGCCTGATCGACGAACTGCTGTTCGGCGAGTCAGGCGAGTCCGTGCTGCATTGACGGCTTCAGCACATCCGGTACTTCGGTATTAACCCGCACTCCCCATTCTCCGGAGACTGACATGAGCGCTCTGACGGTAGTTCTTTGCATCTGGGCGATGCTGGCTTTTTGCGCGATCCTGTTCATTCGCGGCGCAAGTCCGCGTATCGAGCCCGTGGCGAAAGAGCCGGGCCGCCGTCCCTCGCGCTATTCGATTGCCGAGTAATTTCACCCGGTCAATCACAGCCGGTCAACGGCGTCGAACCAACGGGGTAACATGAAGTGCGGAGCGCTTGTGCTGAACGGCGCTGCCGATGTTGCCACCGGAGGTTCTCGCATGGACACACATTCGATTCTCGGCATGATGCATGCCGAAGAGGCTTTGCTGGTCTCCATCGTGCGCTCGCTGCCAGCGGACATCCGGCGCAAGATCGCCAATGACTTTCACGAGCAGGCGCAACTCGCCGAAACCTCGCATCTGAATCCGACGACGAACCGCGAAGCGGGCGACGCGTTCAAGGCGCATGTCCGTCGTCTGTCGAACATGCTTGCTTCGTTATCTTGACTAAATGCGCCGAATGCAATGAATGAGGCGAAGGCGCGCATGCGCGCCGGCCTCGTTCGCGTGAATGGCTTTCGGTGCAATGGTCTGCAAGGCCCGGGCGATGCCGTCCCAGGTGGCGCTTTGCGCACCTGCTTATTGGGGGCAGCTTAAGCCTGACTTAAGAAAGCATCCATAGGCTTCCAGCAGCCTCATGCAGCGTCTCGCGCAGTACCCGGAGATGCTGTTCCAACGAAACCGCCGTGCATGCCTCTCGCGCCTGCGACGGTCGACCGCTTAGCCTTAGTCAATGCCTCTATCCGTAGCCCGCATCCTGCCGGGGCGCGCCAGCAAAATCATTGTTGTATGTGCAATGAGCTCGGTGTGCGCGGCGTACCTGATGACTCACGACCATGCCGCGCGCAACGACGAACCCGACGTCTCGCTGGTGAGCAAGGATTCGACGACCGCCGCCGCGCGTTTACCGGCGACGACTGCACCGATTCCGCAACTGCCCGCGTTCACCGTTAAAAAGGCGCCGATCGAACGCAACTTCGCGGCGGCCACGCAAAGCCTCGGCGTCGATGCCGGTACCACGGCGATTCTGGTCCGTGCGTTCCATAACGAACTCGACCTGACGCGCGACCCGCAACCGGGCGACCAGGTGAGCGCGGTGTTCGACAACAACGGCGGTGGCGACAAAGCCGCCGCCACGCAGGGCAACGGCGGGAGTGCTTCCATCGTGTCCGCGCGCGAACCGCTCGCGGTTCGCATCGTGCGCGGATCGGCCACGCACGACGTGTTTCTGTACAAGGACCTGCACGGCCAGCCGCTCTATTACACGAAAGACGGCGCGAGCACGAAGCCCGCCTTCGATCGATATCCGCTGGCTTTCACGCGCGTGTCATCCGGTTTTTCGTTGCGCCGCTTCGATCCGGTCGCACATCGTTGGCAAAGTCATAACGGTGTCGATCTCGCCGCGCCTCCCGGCACGCCCGTGCATGCGACGGCGCGAGGCGTGATCCGCTTTATCGGCCGTCAGACCGGTTACGGCAAAGTCGTCGTTATCGAGAATCCCGCACCGTATTCGACGACGTTCGCGCATTTGTCGCGTTTTGCGAAAGGGCTGCGGCGCGGCAGTCATGTCGCGCGTAATCAGGTGATCGGCTATGTCGGCGAGACCGGTTGGGCGACCGGGCCGCATCTGCATTACGAGGTGCACGTCGACAATGTGCCGCAAGACCCGTTGACGGTCGGACTGCCGGAGAAAACGCCGCTGCGCGCCGGGGAGTTGCAGCAATTCGAGGCCCGCGTTGCGCAATTGACGGCGCTGCTATGAAACGGGAATGGCCGCTGTCCGGGTTCGGTCTCAGCTTTGCGACACGCCGGTCCGCGCCAGGTAATCGCTACTCCGTCTCGTAACGCGCAGGCAATTCTGACCGGAGTACCCGGCAAACCTTTGCCGCTCAACATCGATACGGGTTTTCCCGCGCGCCTCGAATCAATGCAGGCCGACGCGCGCGACGGCATCGCTGCACCATGGTGGTGTCTCAATTCCGACTCATCGCGTGCGATCGGGCCCACACGATACGCGCTGCGAAAGCTCAGATCATTTGCCGGCAAGGTTTGCAGCATCATGGCACGGCCGTTGCAATAAGAGCGGCACAAGAACCAGATACGCTGCAACCGGCAAGCACGTAGTGAATAACAGCCGACAGCAGCACATGTCTTCGTGATTCGCGTTCGGGGAGATTGACGCGTCTTGCGAGGGGCGGCGGGGCCAACTCAGGGCGGATGTCAATAAACAACGACGCGAGTGAGCGATGCGAAAGCATCGGTCACTCGCGATCGTGACAACGTGAAGCGATGACCTCGCCACTTTTTACGTCCTCGTGGACGGCGTCGAATTTACCGTAAGTTCACGGTAAAGCATCGGCGCGATGCCGCCGATTCGTGGGGCTGGCGCTTGCGTGCCGGCCGGCAGGCTGCGAAGATCACGCTAACGCTCCTGCCGTTCCCGACTCTCCGGTGTGCGTGCTTCCTGTTTGCGATGGTTCGAACTGCTCATGTTGAGCCGTAGCAAGCCGTTCACGCGAATGCGCGCGCAGGAGCCGTCAATACACGGTATGCATCGTCCGCCCGGGGAATTCCATGTTCGCGTCGATCCCGTTTCCTGAATTGCTGCACCACGCGAGCCTCTGGCTGAAAGCCTATGCACTCGCGCTGCTGACGATGGGCATCGGTGCATGGCTCGAGCGCCGCTGGCCGGCCGCGTTGCTGCAATCGCGCGCGGGGCAACGGTTGAACATGGCGTACGCGGGAGTGTATCTGGCGCTTGTCGAGGCCGCGAAGCCGCTCGCGGCAGCGGCCAGCGTCGCGATCGTGAATGCGTTCGGCGGCGGCATGGTGGTGCTCGTGTCGCAAGGGTGGGGCGCGCTGGCGTCGTTCGTGATCGTGCTGCTGACGATCGATCTGCTCGAATACGCGTTTCATCGCCTGCAGCACACGTGGCCCGTGTTGTGGAAGCTGCATTCGCTGCACCATAGCGCGGTGGATTTCAACGTGACGATCACGCTGCGGCATCACTGGCTCGAAGTACTGATTAAGGGCTGCCTGCTTTATCCGATCGTCGGCGTGCTGTTCAGGGTCGAACCGTGGATCGTCGGCGCGACTTCGGTCGTGTTCCTCTTTGGCAACTACTTCTCGCATCTGAATCTGCGCGTGGACCTCGGCCGCTACGTCACGTGGGTCAGCAATCCGCAGTATCACCGTTTGCATCACTCGATCCGCGCGGAGCATCTCAATCACAACTTCGCGCAATTGCTGCCGATGTGGGACCACGTATTCGGCACGCGGTGGGTGCCCGCGAAACATGAATGGCCGGTTACGGGTCTCGACGACGGCACGCAGCCGCGCTCGCTGCTTGGCGCGTTGAGCTGGCCGTTAGGTGTCCATGCCAGGCGCGAGGCGGTGCCTGTTCGCAAGCCGCTCGCGTTGCTGGACAAGGAAACGGAATGACATTGGCGGCCTGGGAAGCCGCGCGGTGAAGCAACGGTGCAGCGGCTATGTGAATCGGCTATGAAGCGGCGCGGTTGCAAAGCCGGTTCGCGCGCTATGCGGCAGGCTGCGCGTTGCGCACGGCTTTGCCGCCCAATAGCGAAACGATCAACGTAGCCATCACGAGCAGGCACAGCGCGACGCGCAAGCCGAGCCAGCCTGCGCCGAGGCCGATTAGCGGCGGTCCGACCAGAAAGCCCGCGTAACCGGCCGTGGCCGCCATCGAGACGCCGATCGCGGGCGTCGCGGTCGAGCGGCCGGCCGCGCTGAAAATTACCGGCACGATATTCGCGAGACCGATGCCGATCATCGCGAAGCCGACGCACGCGGTCAGCACTGTCGGCAGGCTCAATACCAGCGCGAGCCCGGCCAGCGCGATCAGGCCGCCGAGCGCGACGACCCTGCTCGAACCGAAGCGGCGCACCGAGGCATCGCCGGCGATCCGGCAGGCCGCCATCGAAAACGCAAACGCGGAGTAGCCGATAGCGGCGACGCTCGCTTCCTGATTCAGGGCCGAGCGCAGATACACCGCGCTCCAGTCGGCCACCGCGCCTTCCACGAGCATGCAGAGAAACGCGAGCATCGCCAGTTTCATCACGCCGCTGTCGGGCCATGCGAAGCCGCTCGACGTGGCGGCCGCGCGCGCGCCGACATCGCGCAATGCCAGCGACGCGGAAAAAACGATCAGGATTGCGATGCATAGGTCGGGCGCCAGCAGTCCGCCGATCACCCCGATGCCGTTCTTCTGCAACATGGCGCCGGTTGCGGCGCCGAGCAGACCGCCGGCGCTCCATGCCGCATGAAACGACGACATGATCGGCGCGCGCCACTGTGTTTCGATGGCACTCGCGTGTCCGTTCATCGACACGTCGAGCGCGCCATTCGACGCCCCCAGCACGAACAGCACGGCACACAGCGCCGCCATGCCGGGCGCGAGCGCGGGCAATGGCAAAGCGATGGCGAAGGCCACGCCGAGCAGCGCGGTCGCGCGGCCGCTGCCGAAGCGTGGCGCGAGTTGTCCCGCGAGCGGCATGGCGACGATCGCGCCGAGCGCGAAGCAGAACAGCGCGATGCCGAGCGCCGCGTCGCCAAGCGCGAGGCTTTCCTTGATGCGCGGCACTTCGACCGCCCATGCGCCGATGCCGAAACCGTTGGCGAGAAAGATGCCGATCGTCGCGATGCGTTCCTTGACCGGCTTGCCGCGCGAGTTGTCGGGCGTCGTCATGAACGTGCCACCGTCACGTTGTCGCAGACGGCTTCGAGGCGCTTGAGCCGCGCGCGCGGCACGTCGGCCTCGACGAACAGATAGTCGATCGCCGATGCGGGCGCGACCGCGAACGGTGCTGCCGTCATGAGTTTTTCCGACGTCAGCGCGATGGCGATCCGGCCGCTGGACTTGACCATCGCGCGTTTCAATTCGGCATCCTCTGCGTCGAATGCAGCGACGCCTTCCTCGGGATCGAGCGCACAGGCGCCGAGAAAGCAGAGGTCGGCGCGAATCTGCTGGACTTGCAGCAGTGCGGTTGCGCCGAGCGAGCCGGCCGCGCCGCGAGCAATACGCCCGCCGACGAGTATCACGTCGAAACCGGTCCGGTTCAGCAAACGCGTGCCGGCTTCGGGCGAATTCGTCACGACGGTGAGATCGGCGTTCTCGGGAAGGGCTTCTGCAATCGCGACGTTTGTCGAGCCGGCGTCGAGCAGAATGATCTGCTTCGGCCGCACAATCGATGCAGCTGCCGTGGCGAGGCGCGCCTTGCGATCGACGGCTTCGTGCATGCGGAGCGCGGCTGGTTTGTCGGCGGGCGAGATCAGCAGGGCGCCGCCGTATACGCGCTTGCAGTGCCCCTGGTCGGCGAGATCGCGCAGATGGCGGCGCACCGTGTGCTCCGAGGTCTGTAACTCGGCGGCGAGTTCCGCCGCCAGCACGCGACCGTGCGTGCGCAGGCGTTCGAGAATCAGCGCTTCGCGCTGCCCGGGCAGGAGTCCGTTGATGGCTTCCTCTCGCGTTCGCTGCATGGCGTCTCCTTGCTCGATGGGCTTGAATCGATCATAAACGAGCAAAATTTATCGTAAACGTGCAGTCGATGCAAGCGGAGCCGTCGCGGGCTCAGGCGATGCGTTGCTGGCCGCGCGCACTGCGGCCGAAGAATAGCCAGTCGAGCAGCCATACCGCGACGAGCGTCGCGCCCATCAGCGGAAAGACGACGCCGAGCAGAATGAGGCCGGCTTTCCAGCCGCGCATCGGCGGCGCGGCGCGTTCGCGCGACGGCGCGCCGAGCGTGCCGGACACACGCAGCGGCCGCCGTTTCCACCACATCACGCAGCCTGTCACCGCGAGCGCGGCGAGGCCGAGCGAAATGGCCGCGCAGAGCAACTGGTTTGCCACGCCGAAATAGCGGCCCATATGCAACGACGTACCGTACGACACGGCCTTCGCGATGGCGCCATAGTCGCCGTAGCGGATGTCTTTCAGCACCGCGCCACTATATTGGTCGATATATAGCGTGCGTTCGTCTTTCGGATTCCCTGGGAAATAGGAAATGGTATAGACGCCGGTGGCGGAATTCGGCAGCACGATGCTGTAGCCGTCGGTGATGCCGAGAGAGGTGGCGAACGCGGCGATATGGCCGAGCGAAAGGGGCTGTGGCGCTTCGGCGCTTGCATCGGTTGCTGCATCGCGGGACGAGGGCACGCGTGCATTGCCGGCGGCCCACGGTTTGAGCGGCAGCGGCAGGTCGTCCATGACCATACCGGGCATCGAGTCCATGCGGGCGTGGGCTTCATGGGCGCCGTGCGCATCCTTTGCCTCTGCGTGGTCTGCGTGCGTACCCGGCAATGCGGAGCGCAGCGCCAGACCTTTCCATGCGCCCGGCGGCGCGCCGAGCTGCGCGGCAGTCGCGAGCGCCTTGAACTGCTTGCCCCACGAGCCGGTCCACGGCAGGCCCGTCAGCACGAAGGCGAGCGCGCCGAGCGCGAGCCAGATGCCGAGTGTCGCGTGGATGCTTTTCCAGAGCGGGCGCCCTGACAGCGACAGGCGCGGTGCCAGTGCGGCGCGCACGGTGGTTCCGGCGCGCGGCCACCAGAGCGCGACGCCGGTGCCGATCATCACGAGCGTCCAGCATGCGACCAGTTCCATCAGCAATTCGCCGGGTTTGCCGAGTAGCAGCTTGCGATGCAGCATGCGATCGACCTGCATGAAACGGCGCTCGACGCTCAGTGTGCCCAATGCCTCGCCGTTATACGGATTCAGATAGACGCTCTGTTGCGTGCGGTCCGCGAGACGGAAAACGAATTCGGCGCTGCGTTGCGCGTCGCTTGTGATAACCGAGGTCGTCGCGACGGCATCGGCCGGCATGGCCGCGCGCGCTTTCGCCAACAGTACGTTGGGGGGCAGCCTCGGCACCGCTTGCGGTGCGACGATCAGGCGGTGCCGATACAGCAGCGGCTCGATCTGCGGCTGGAAGCAATACAGCGTGCCGGTGACGGCCAGCACGAGCAGAAAGGGCATCACGAAGAGGCCGGCGTAAAAGTGCCAGCGCCATAGCGTTCGGTACCCCGAATACGTGGAACCGGTGTTCGCACCGGCGCTCGGGTCCGCGGTCGAATCGCGGGCAACGCGCTCGTGTTCAGCGGCATGAGTTGTGGACATGAAATCCTCGTCGGATAAGTTGGATCGATCGGTTCGCGGGCTGCCTACAGGCGCAGCTTCGCTTCCACATAGAACGTGCGGCCCGGATACGGGTGATAGACGAAGTAGCGCGCATCGAAGATGTTGTCGACGCCCACACCGATTTCGCTGAGCCGGGTCGGCTTGAAGGTGAACTTCGCATCCGCGACTGTGTACGTGCTGGTGCCGCCGAATACGTCGGGATTCGTGTCGGTATTCGTGAGCGTGTTGTACTGGCGTCCCGAATAGCGCGCGGCGAGCGTAAGCGCCGCGCGGGCATCGAAGTGATAGGTCGCGGCAATATCCGCGCGCCATAACGGAATGCGATAAAAGTACTTGCCGACGGTAGCCGGGTTCTGCGCATTGGCGATGATCTTCGACTGCGTATAGGCGACGCTGGCGAGCAGATCGAGGCCGTGCACCAGCACGTCCTCGCCGGAATAGTTCGTTTCGACGCCGCGCGAGCGCACCTTGCCGATGTTCTGGAAGTTCGTCACGTTGGGAATCACGGTGGTGTCGGTCTGACTGAAGATCGTGTTCTTCACGTCGTCCTGAAACAGCGAGAAGCGGAATAGGCCATTCCAGTGCGCCCATTCGGCACTCAGTTCTTTGGAAAGATCGTCCTCGGGCTGGAGATTCGGATTGTTGTTGACGATCGCGAAGCCGTTGATTTGCCCCTGGAACAGTTCGCTGACCGTCGGGAAACGGTACGCGCGGCCAATCGAGGCGCGCAAGGTCAGATCGTCGCTGAGGTCGAACGACAGCGACGCTTTCGGCGAGAAGTGGCGCTGGCTCGCCTCGCCGTACGAAACGGTCTGGCCCGGCAGCGATTGCGTGCCATCGTAGGCTTGCCAGTCTTCATAGCGCACGCCGTAGACGAGCTTCCAGCACGGCAGAAAACGCCATGCGTCCTGCGCGTAGAGCGCCTGCGTCTGCGTTTTGCCCGTGAAGGCATTGGCGAATGACGCCGCGTTGCCGTCGCGCCAGTTCAGCGTGTTGTAGCTCTGGTTGTCGAGAAAGTAGTTGTCGTAGTGATAGCCGAAACTCAGCGCGTGATTGCCGAGTCCCGCCTCGTTCGTGAACGGTGTGTACGTGCCGCGCAGATCGAGTGTTTTCCAGCCCGTGCCGTCGCCGAACAGTACCGTGCCGGGACCATTGCCGGGGCCGCCGGCATTCGCCGTGCGCGCCACGCTATTGCCGATGTCGTAATACGAGGCGATTGCTTCGCCATTCCAGCCGGCTGCGTTGCGGGTTTTCAGCGACAGACCGTATAGCCAGTTTTCGCTGTGACCGAGACTCGGTGCAAAGGCGGCCGCGGGAATCGTGTAGTGATAGCCGTTGATCGACACGTTGCCGCTGTACACAGGATTACCGTTCGCGTCGCGCAGGAAGGTCGAGGTCTGGCTGTCGTAGGTCTGATGCCAGTAGCCGAGCGTGAAGCCGCCTTGCAGCGTCGGCGTGAAGTCGTACTGCATCTTCAGCTTGAACTGGTCCTGCACCGTGTGCTCGATGCCCTCGCCGTTGACGCCGAGTACGGCCGTCGGCGTATTGGTCTGGTTGTTGTAGAAGTACGCGCCGGTGACGGGCGTATCGCCCGCTTTCGCGGGTGTGCCCGATTGCGCGAGCGTCGCGAATTGCAGCGGCTGGCTCGTGTTCTCGAGATGATTCACGCCGAGCAGATACGAGAACTTGCCGATGCGGTCGCCGATCGACGCGCTCGCTTCCGTGCCGTTGAAATTCTGGTTGACGCCGTACAGGCTGAAGTGCTGCGTAAACGCCTTGACGTCCGCATCGGCCTCGAACTGCTTCGGCATGCGCGTGCTGATGAGCACGGTCGCGCCCAGCGAATTGCCCGGATAGAGCGCGGAAAACGGCCCGTAGATCACGTCGACCTGCTGGATCTCGTCGGGAAACACCATCGACCAGCGCGGCGGAAACGAATAGCTATTGCCGAGCAGATTGCTCAGCATCAAACCGTCTGCATAGACGAGGCCGCGCGCACTTTGCGTATTGCTCGTGCCGCGCACCGCGATGATCGAATTCAGGTCGCCGATAAAGCGCTTGCGCACGGCCAGATTCGGCATGTACTTGAGCACGTCTTCGGTATTGGCGACGTTCCAGTTGGCGAACTGATTGCGCGTGACGGTTTCGACGGAAGCGGGCAGATTGGGATCGACGGCGCGCGGTGCGGCGCTCGTACTGGCGCTGACGCTGACCGTGGGCAGCGTCGCGTCCGGTTTGGCGTCGTCCGCTTGCGCGGGCGAGGCGACGAGGGCCGGCACGAGTGCCGAAGCGAGGAGCGGCCAATAAGCGGACCGACAAGTGGACCAACAAGCGGACGAATAAGCAGGCCAACAAGCTGGCCCATGACTCGCCCCGCGAGCGGACCGGCAAGCGGCGCGATGAACCGCGCGATAAGCGGAAGAAGCAAAGCCCGCGTCGCGGCGGACGCAAAGGGGCAGCCTTCGCAGGGCGAAGTCGAACATGAACGTTTCCTCGATGCATTGAACAGGCGAGCGCGGGCGTCGTCGGCGTAGGCGACGAACGCGCGATCAGAACCGGCAGCGATCAGGAAACGACAGGCGGGGCTCGTGGGCGTCCCGACGGGAACGCGCCAAGCGGTATGAAGCGGATGGACAGCGTGGGCGGCGCGGTGCCGGCAAGCGGCAGGGCGGCCGGAAGTTCGGCGACGGCAACCGTCGGCATCGCCACGTGATGTTCGAGCAGATGACAGTAGCCGCAGGCGCCGAATGCATCGTCGTGGCTCAAATGCACGGGCGCGGGACTCGTTTGAGCCACGAGCGCATTGCCCGCATCGCTCGCGCCGGACGGATGCAGCGCGGAACAGAGCGCGGCAACAGGCTCGTCCGCGCGGCCCGATGCGACCAATTGACTCACGAGCGGCGCGAACACGACAAGCCACATGGCGACGAGGCCAAGCCATGCGGTCATGCGGTGACGGGAGCGTGAAGTCATGATGATCGGGAAAAAGACCGCGCCGATTCTATCATCGCCGCGCGATCTTTTCTTTCGTGATGACAGGTATAGCAGCGGATTAGACGGCAAAAGGCCATTCATTTCGACGCGCTGGAACAGTGGCGAATCACTTAATCTGTCGGATCGCATTGCCGACATCCCGCGGAAACAGCACAATATTTATCGCCACGACTCATGACGTCCATGCCGACGCTTGCCCCTTCCCTCGCCGACATCATCCAGCGCGCCGCTTCGTCGTGCTCGGCCGGACAGTACGCCGACGCCTCGCGGCTCGTCTTGCCGCTGCTCGACGATGCGAGCTTGCCGAACGATCGGCGTGCCGATGTGCTGAACATTGCCGGCGCGTGTTCGTTCATGTCGGGCCAGGTCGCGGACGCGGAGAACTACTGGCGCCAATGTTTGCATCTGAAGCCCGATTACGTCGCCGTGTATGCGAGTCTCGGCGCGCTGCTCCGATCGCTCGGCCGCCTCTCCGCCGCGAAAGCGATGTATCTGCAACTAGTGGCGCGGTGTCCGCTCGACGCGGATGCGCATTGTCAACTGGGCAGCGTGCTGCACGGGCTCGGCTACAGGGACGAAGCGCAGGCGTCGTATCGCAAGGCATTGACGATTCGCCCCGATCACGCCGAAGCACATTACGGCCTCGGTATCGTGCTGAGCGAACTGCGCCGCCCGCATGAAGCCGAAGTGGCTTATCGGCATGCGCTGTGCGGACTGCGCGGTCATGCGGAATTGCACAACAACCTCGGCAACGTGCTGCTGGAACTCGGGCGTCTCGCGGAGGCGGACGCGGCGTATCGCGAGGCGCTGACGCTCAGGCCGCAGTATCCGGAAGCGCTCAACAACTTGGGGGGCGTGCTGAAGGCAACGCAACGGCTCGCGGAGGCCGAGCTGGCTTGCCGGCTTGCACTCGCTATCCGGCCCGATTACGCGGAGGCGCATCTGAATCTCGGCTCGGTACTGGTCGACCTCGAGCGAGTACCTGCAGCGGAAGAGGCTTATCGCGCAGCGATTGCTCATCGCGAGAACTATGCGGAGGCGCATTACAACCTCGGCATTGCGCTGTTCAGGCAGGAGCGTTTCGGGCAGGCCGAACAGGCCTATCGTGACGCGATTCGCTGGCAACCGGACCTCGTGCATGCGCATAACAACCTCGGTTGCGTGCTGCGCGTGCGGGAACGTTTCGCCGAGGCAATCGAGGTATTCCGGCGCGCGCTCGCTCTATCTCCGCAACTGGCGCCGGCGCATGCGAATCTCGCGGCTGCACTCGCGCAGCTGAGACGGTTCTCCGAGGCCGAGAGCGAGTATCGCGCGGCGCTGGCCTTGCAGGCCTGTTATAGCGAAGCGCGTTTCGGTCTTGCCGTGGTGCTGCTCGGCATGGGCCGCTTCGACGAAGCCTGGCCACTCTACGAGGACCGTTATGAGCAGCCCGGTTTCATTCACCGCAAGACGCGCGAGATGCTCAGGTGTCCGCAATGGACGGGCGACACGCTGGCGGGCAAGTCGGTGCTGGTTTGGCAGGAGGACGGTCTTGGCGACGTGCTGCAATTCAGCCGCTATTTTTCGTTGCTGAAAGCGCAAGGGGCCGCGCATATCGCGTTTGCGTGCGTGCCGGCGCTGCATCGGCTGATGGCGGATGTCGATGGTATCGATGCCGTGTTCGATCACAGCAGCGCACTCGCGCAAATATCGGGCTACGACTGCTGGACCAGTCTTCTGAGCGCGCCGCTGCATTTCCGCACGACTGTCGAGACGATTCCCGCGCCGCTACGATTCAGGACCGATCCAGCGCTCGTCGAGTCATGGCGTTCCGCATTGGACGCACTGCCGCCGGGGCCCAGGATCGGTCTCGTCTGGAAAGGCAACGCGAAGCATCATAATGACGCGAATCGCTCGATTCCGTCGCTCGCCACGCTCGCGCCGCTCTGGAGCGTACCGGGCCTGCGTTTCGTGAGTCTGCAGAAAGGGCAGGGAGAAGACGAAGCGCGCCATCCACCCGCGGCTCAACCGCTGCTCGACTTTGGCGCTGACGTGAAGGATTTCGCGGACAGCGCGGCGATCGTCGCGCAGCTCGATCTCGTGATTTGCGTCGATACGTCGATCGCGCATCTGGCCGCCTCGCTCGGCAAGCCGTGCTGGGTGATGCTGCCGGAACGCGATGTCGACTGGCGCTGGATGCACGAGCGCGACGATTCGCCGTGGTATCCCCAATCGTTGCGTCTGTTTCGCCGGGCGCCCGGAGAGGATTGGGCGGTATCGGTCGAGCGCGTGCGGCAGGCGTGTGTCGAACGATTCGGTGCCGCGCTTCGCGAGGAAGCACGCTGATTTCCGTCAGGCGGCACCGTAAGCCGTCTTTATGCCTGCGTCACCTGGATGTGATAAAGCCCCCACGGCGACAACTCGAAGCGGTCCTTGAGCGGTTTGGTGGCCAGTTCGGGAAGATGGTCCGCGTCGAAGATCGCCCATAGCGGTCCCAGGCCACCGAGCGGCAGCGGCTTGCCGTCCATCTGCGTCGCGAGAATGAAGCGATACGCACGCACCGTGTCGAGTGTCGTCATCACGGCGTAACCGTCGACCGCGTGCATCACGATTTGCGTGCTGCCGGCATCGGGCGCGCCGACGTGAGCGAGTACCTCGGTGAGCAATGGGCCGCTAAACGTATGCTGATGCGAATCGTATTCGATGGTGGGGCGAATCGTCACTTGCTTCATGCTAGCGAGCAAAGGCAGATCGATGCCATAGGCTTCCGAAAACCTGATCTGATGCTTGGCCAGCAACTGATCGAATGACGGGTCGAGTGCGCCGCGATTGCTGCGTTTGATCGAACCGGATATCGTCAGGATAACTGGCGAGGGGGCGCAGCGAGCGCTGTATTCGCGCTGTGCGCCGAATGCGGGCGTGGCTGCCGCGCCTAGTACTGCTGTGCGGGTCAGGAATTCGCGTTTATTCATTGTATTTTCTCCGGGCGTCGTTGAGGCCTGGCCAGGCGAGGCCGGCGTGCCCTATATTGTCGGGGAATTGCCGCCTTGCGTGATGCGGTTGTGCTTTATTTTTACTGAGTTTGCCATTTGCTTTTTACTTCCACAATGATTTCTGGCTTACAAAAACATTGAGAGAACTTCGCGTGGCCTGGAAAGCAATCTGGGAGACAAGGGGGCAATGAACGAACTCAAGTACGTTGCATTCATCGGCTTCGGAGAAGCGGATGGTATCGAATACGGAACGTTGCCGACTCCGTTCGATTGGCGCGCGTTTTTCGATAGCCTGCCGGACAGGGGGCGAGAGTCCAGGGGCTGAAAATCGCACCGCTAGTTCGCACCGATACTGACCGTGCGCGTCACGTCGACCACCGACAGGCGGATTGCATCGATCAACGCACGCGCGGCCGGCGAGGGCGTACCCGCCGCGCGCAGCGTCAGGCCGATATTGCGCCGCGTGTTGTACAGCGGCACGTCGAGTGCCACGAGTTGTCCTGATTGAATCTCGTGATGCAGTTGCTGCGCCGAGAGTGCCGCGGCCATGTCGGTGCCGAGCAGTAGCCCGCGAATTACCGCAAAGTCGGCGGTCTCGACTGTCGGTAGCGGCGGCTTGACTTTCAGGCGCTTGAATTGCGTTTCGAACAATGCGCGCGCGGGTGCGTTGCTGCGCGGCAGAATCCACTGCGCGTCGCGCAAGTCCATGATGGTCAGGTTGCGCGCCTGGGTGAGCGGATGATCTCGCCGCACCAGTATCACCATGTCGTCCGACATCAACCGCTCGTTTTTCAGGCCGCTCGTCGCATCGTTGTCGCGCAGCGCGCCGAGAATAAAGTCGATGTCGCCCGCGCGCAGACCGGCCACCAATGTCTCGTACGAGCTTTCGTCGGTCACGACGCGCACGCCCGGATTTTCCGAGGACATGCGCGCAATCGCCTTGGGAAGAATCAGCGTGCGTCCGAGCGGCAACGCACCGACCGTCACCGCACCCTGAATCTTGCCGTGCAACGCGGCGATATCGTCGGGCACGTGGCGCAATTCGTTCAGTGCGCGCCGCACGTGCAGCAGAAACGTTTCGCCTTCGGTCGTGAGCAGAATGCCGCGCGGGCTGCGATGAAAAAGACTCAGACCCGAACCGCTTTCGAGCACGCGAATCGCAGTGCTTACCGCGGGTTGACTGATGCCGAACGTTTTCGCGGCACTCGGCATATGCCGGTGCCGCGCGAGCGCCACCAGCAGTTGCAGGCGCCGCGTGTTGAGCAGATAAGCGGGCAGCGCGCCTTCCGCAACGGGCCGGCGGCGCGTCTGACGCGCGGCACACCATTGCGCGAGTTCTTCCAGTTCGGCGAAGATGCGCTCGCAGCGATGCAGCACCGCGCGGCCGACCGGCGTCGGCAGCATGCCCGATGGGCCGCGATCGAAAAGCGGTTCGCCGAGTGCCGATTCGAGTTCCTGCACGGAACGCGTGACCGCGGACTGAGCGCGAAACAACGCGGCCGCCGCGCGCGTTGCGCTGCCCATTTCGGCGACGAGTCTGAAGGCGCGCAACTGCGCGAGATTGAGCAGGTCTTTGCCGCCCGCCGGCAACGGCGCTTTGGCCGAAGCGGGGCCGTGTTCCGTCGATGCGTTGTCGTTCGTCATGCCGCGCCCGTCATCAGATCGTCCGCACATGATGCAGCGGCGTGCGCGATATACCGAGCCGCTGCGCGAGCCGTGCTTCCGCGAGACGCCGACCCGGCGATGCTTCGCCCGGGAATATCTTCCCGCGTAACGTCTGGACAATCGCTGGCTGGGTCGTCTCGTTCATGGGTGTCTGACTCGTCGGAAGCTCCGAAGTATAGCCACGCGTATCACACCGCACCAAGCTTTAAAAAGTGCTTTGCGAGTTCTTTTCCCGAGCATCTGTTTTATTTATCGCATGCGGCGCCATGAGGGAGAAATACGAAGTTCTCAGCGTGGCCTTGGAATACCGGCGAAGCCATGCGCGGCGCGGCTTGCGGCGATGTCCGCCGGTTTGCCCGGCACGCATTTGCACGGTTTCGGGCCATGATTCCGGCGCAGAATGAGGTTTACCCGTACTTCCTGTCTCGCGGCACAATTCCTATCTTTGTATCCCAAGACGGTCGCGTTGGGTATTGCGGTGCAGACGGGCGATACAGACGGCGACCTATCCGATCGACACGCGGCACGAAGTGACGGAAGAGAGCGAATATGGCAAGGATCATTGGTGGCATCGGCACGTCGCACGTGCCGACAATCGGCCTGGCGTACGACAAGGGCAAGCAGAACGACCCGGCGTGGGCGCCGCTTTTCAAAGGTTATGAGCCGGTGGCGCAATGGCTCGACGAGCGCAAGCCCGACGTGATGGTGATGTTCTACAACGATCACGCCAACAGCTTCTTCTTCGACTGCTATCCGACTTTCGCACTGGGCGTGTCGGCCAATCACGAATTCGCGGATGAAGGCGCGGGCAAGCGTCCCTTGCCGGATATCGCGGGCCATCCCGATCTCGCGATTCATATCGCCGAGCAGATGGTCAACGACGAATTCGATCTGACGATCTTCCAGGACCGCCCGCTCGATCATGGCTGCAATTCGCCGCTCTCGCTGATGTTGCCGCATCAAGGCGGCTGGCCGCTCTCGCTGGTGCCGTTCGAAGTGAACGTGCTGCAATATCCGTTGCCGACCGCGAATCGTTGCTACCGGCTCGGCCAGGCGCTGCGTCGCGCGATCGAATCGTTCAAGCAGGACCTCAAGGTCGTGGTGGTCGGCACGGGCGGCCTGTCTCACCAGGTACACGGCGAGCGCAGCGGCTTTAACAACACCGAATGGGACATGGAATTTCTCGACCTGATCGTCAGCGATCCCGAGCGTCTTGCCGCGATGAAGCACGTCGACTACGTGCGTCTTGGCGGCGCGGAAAGCGTCGAGACGATCATGTGGCTCGCGATGCGCGGCGCGCTCGGTTCGAAGGTCCGCGAACTGCATCGCAACTACTATCTTGCCACCAGTACCGCAATGGCCGTGACGATTTATGAAGAAGAGGTGGGGCAATGAATCCGCAACTGATCGGTGTCGAAGCATTGACCGGCACGTATCCGTTCGACATTCGCCAGAGCATGAAGGCGATGCGTCTGAACCGTTTCTTCTGGCAGATGCGCGAGGCGCCCGCGCGTGCGCTGTGGCTCGAAAACCGTGCGGCCGCTTACGATGCGGCGGCTCTGACGCCGCAAGAGCGCGCGCTCGTCGACAACACGGACTGGATCGGCCTGATTCGCTATGGTGTGTGCTTCTTCGTGCTGGAGAAGTTCGCGCGTGTCGTGAAGATCACGAACCTCGGCATGTACGCGAGCATGCGCGGCGAAACACTCGAAGCATTCCTGAAAACGCGCCGGGTGCCGGAAGCGGTTTAAACGCTGCATGGCGGCAACCGCTCATTAGCGCGTCGTGCCTCGAATGCGTTCGACGTGATCGTCGAGTTGCGCAACCGAATCGTCGAGAAACTTGGCGCGCGCGTCGAGGTGAAAAACTATCAGCGTGACGGCGAGGATCACGATTGCCGCCAGTGTGACCGCGGTTACGAGCCATTCGGGCCTGACGCCGCCCGCCGCGCCGCAGATCGAGCCGGCGGCGAAATCCGCCGCGGCCATGCCGGTGTAGTGCATGCCGGCAATCGCCACGCCCATGACCAGTGCCGTGCCGATGCGTTTGGCCGTTACGTGCCGCCGCTCCGCGGTGCGCAGCGTATAGGCGCTCCAGAGCGCTACTGTGGACGCGGCAATCGCAATCGCGATCGACGCGATGAAAAGAACGGGGTGGTAGTGAATCGCGGGAGACATCAACATCGCGGCCATGCCGACGTAATGCATGCTGGCGATGCCTAAACCCATGAGCACACCGCCCGCGAACAGGCGGAATATGCCGAGGCGTTTGCGCGTGACGGTCTGCAATGCGAACCACGACACCAGTACCGCGATGGCGAACGAGTAGATCGTTATTCTGAAATCGTAGCCAATCGGAATGCTGAGCGAGAAAGAAAGCATGCCGATGAAATGCATCGACCAGATTCCGGCACCCATTGCCAACGCGCCGCCGGCGAGCCATATCTGGCGTCTTCTCGCATAGGCGAGCAGCGAAATGCGATCGGCGAGATCGAGTGCGGTGTAAGAGGCGAGCGTCGCAATGAGTAAGGAAATGGCGACGAGCCACAGGTTATAGGTGCTTTGCATAAGTCGATGGCTTTTGTGATAGCGCGTATAGCGATTATTGGCAACCTCGCTGGGATTTTTCACCCATGAAAAATCCGACCCTGCAAACCGCATTGGCCTGTGCGGTTATGTTCTTTCCACGCTTCTTTCCGGCTATACCCCGATACAAGCCGCACTATGGAAAAAAAGTCCGGTCGAGTGTAATACAGATTTGAGAAATTTTAATTAAGGATTGGATACGCAGACAGGATTTTCTTCAATCAATACCGAGTGAATTGTTAAATTCTCATGCGTGCATAATAAGCTGTGTCGCCGTGGGAAAGAGCGGATCGGGAGAAACCCCGGGCATGCTTTTCGCGTCCTGCTACGGTATAACGCCAGCAGGGGATCAATGTTCTTTCTGCCTGCCGGGGCACGCAACGAGACAAGACAGGACGTGCGATATAGTCGCGAGCGGCGCGCGCATTTCGCTGATGACCTATGCGGACACCCCTACTCCGCCATGTCCGCGCAGTCCGGCAATCTCGACTTCCGAATAGCGCGCCGGACATTCGACCTCGAAGATCGCAGCCTTTCTTGCGGCAATGTCGTTTGACGACACTTGTCCGGTTGCCAGGTACACCGGCGATTACCGCCGCCGAACGCTGCCAATCGCCGTGAATAGCCATGTATGATGGCGGACTCGCGCCCGCATTCGAACGCCGCGCGAGCGGCCTGCACGGATGCCGCGCGCGCTGGCCGCCCGGGGGCCGCGCATCCATTCACGATGATCCAGAGGAAGACCGCCATGACGGCTGCAACACAATTCGATCAGGTTTCCGTTGTCAAACGAGCCAACGTCTATTTCGACGGCAAGTGCGTTTCGCACACGGTTCTGTTTGCCGACGGCACGCGCAAGACGCTCGGCGTGATCCTGCCCTGCACGCTGAACTTCGGCACCGACGCGCCGGAACTCATGGAAGTGCAAGCAGGCAAATGCCGTATTCGCCTCGACGGCAGCGACGAATGGAAGGCCTATGGCGAGGGCGAATCGTTTTCGGTGCCGGGCAAGAGCCGTTTCGATATCGAGGTGATCGAAACGCTCGACTACGTTTGCAGCTATCTGTAAGAGCGGGTAGGGCGCATGCGGTGGGGGATGCCGCATGCACCTCGCGCCGGCAGCCCGCAGCCGCATGCCACGCAAACTTACTTCCTCTGATCGTCCGTATCTTCGCCCAGGTCATCCACTGTTACGCCCAATTTCTCATACAGCGCCGTCCGGCCCAGCGGTGTAACCTGCACCGCCCGCGATGAAGACGCGCGCCGCAACCAGCCGTTCTCGCACAGCATCGACATGAACCTGACGCCGAGCGGGCCGGCGAGATGGTGTTGCCGCTCGGTCCAGTCGAGGCATTGGCGTGCGATGCCGTGCTTGCCCGGTCGCAGTGCTGCGACGTCGATACCGAGTTCACCGAACCACCGCGCGCCGGCTTGCGTAACTTCCAAACGCTTGTCTTCGCCGGGCGCGAGAAGATCGCGCTGCATCAACTGCTGCGTGATCGCCACGCCGACCTGACCGGCAAGATGGTCGTAACAGCATCGCGCGAAACGCAATTGCCGCGCATCGCGGCCACGCGGTTTGCGGCGCGCCGGTGCTGTGGCGCCGATTGCCGCGAGGTTTTCGAGTAGCGACGCCACCTGCGTATCCGCGAGTCGATAGTAGCGGTGGCGTCCCTCTTTTTCGACCGTGATGAGGCCACCGTCCAGCAGCTTGGCGAGGTGGCTGCTCGCGGTTTGCGCCGTGACGCCGGCCGCGTAGGCCAGCTCGCCGGCCGGCAGCGCGCGGCCATCGGCCAGTGTCATCAGCATGGCCGCGCGGGCCGCATCGGCGATCAGGAACGCCGTCGCCGCGATTTTCGGTTGAACGTCCATCTTCGTCTCCTGAGCATTGACCGATAGCGTAGCCCAAACTCGTGCCCGGATACTTCGACGCGCATCGAAGCATCGCGGCCCCTCGATCCCCGATACTGAAGCGATACCAGCCATGTTTTCAAGGGGGACTCGCCCGATGAACGCTCGAATACGGCAACGGACCGTGCTGCTTGCAACGAGCCTCAGCTATGTCGTCGTGATCCTCGATACGTCGATCGTGAACGTCGCATTGGCGCCGATATCGGCGAGTCTTGCGACCGGCATGAGCGGGCTGCAATGGGTCGTCAATGCTTATACGCTGACCTTCGCGAGTCTGCTGTTGTCGGGCGGCACGCTCGGCGACCGGCTCGGCGAGCGCGATGTGTATATTGCCGGTCTCGCGATTTTTACCGTGGCTTCGGCGTTGTGCGGCGCGGCGTCCGGCCTTGCAATGCTGATCGGCGCGCGCATTGTGCAAGGTGTCGGGGCAGCACTGCTGGTGCCCGCTTCGCTTGCACTCATCAATCGCGCGTGCCCGCATCCTCGCGAGCGCGCGGCCGCATTCGGCGTATGGGCCGGACTCGGGGGCCTCGCGATGGCGGCAGGGCCGCTGATCGGCGGTGTGGTGATCGGACTGGTCGGCTGGCGCAGCATTTTTTTGCTGAACGTTCCCGTGTGCCTTGCCGGCATCGCGTTGGCGTTCAGGGTGTCGATGCCGGCGAGAGAGCCGGGCGGTGCCGCGCATCGTTTCGATATCGCCGGGCAGATCGCCGCAATCGCGACGCTCGCGCTGCTCAACATCACGGTCATCCGTTTGCCCGCAGAGGGATGGTCCGCGCCGCCCATTGTCGTGGGCATCGCGGCAACACTGCTCGCGGGCTGCATGTTCGTCGCAATTGAAATGAAGAGTGCGCAGCCGGTTTTGCCTTTTGGCCTGTTTCGCCATGCGGGCTTTTCCTGCGCGATTTTCGTTTCCGTGGTTTCGGCTTTTACGTTCTATGGCCTGATATTCGACCTCAGCCTGTACTTCCAGCATCAGCTCGACTACTCGCCGATGCGGACGGGGCTGGCCTTCCTGCCGCTCACGATCGTCGTGCCGATCGGCAGCCTCGTGTCGAAACGCGCCGTGGCCTGGCTGGGACCGAGGCGTCTCGTGGCCGGTGCGTGCATGCTCGCGGCGCTCGGCTTTACCGGTTTGTGGGCGATCGTCTCCTGCTTTTCCGATGCGCCATTCGCGTTCGCCTTGCCCGCGATCGGTCTTGCCGCGAGCCTGATTACCCCCGCCACCACGGCGACCCTCATGGCATCGGTCGAGATCGATCGCTCCGGTATCGCGGCGGCGGTGCTCAATGCCGCGCGTCAAACGGGCGCGGTGCTCGGCGTCGCCATTTCGGGGAGCATGCTCGCGCTACAGCATTCGATTGCCGACGGCATGCGCGGCGGCCTGTTGCTGTCGGCTGCGTTGTCGATGGCAGCCGGGATCGTCTGGTTTTCAGCGTATGCCGTCAGCTCAATGACGCCTCGCCCTTCGCGACGATCTCCTCGATCACCTGCACGAACTGCTCCACCGGCTGCCCGCCCGTCACCAGATAGCGACCGTTGAAGATGATCGACGGTACCGATTGAATGCCCATCTGCTGATTATTCTTCTCTTCTTCGCGCACCTCGTCGGCATACGCGCCGCTCGTCAGAACTTCGCGCGCTTCTTCGGCATCGAGTCCCACCGACCGCGCCGCTTCGATCAGCACGTCATGATTGCCGGGGTTCTTGCCGTCGGCATGATAGGCGCGCAGCAGCGCGAGCTTGAGCGGCAACTGCTCGCCCCGGATGCCGGCCCAATGCAGCAGACGGTGCGCATCGAACGTGTTGTAAGTGCGTGTGCGCGGACCGAAATCGAAGCCGACGCTCGCGCCGCGTTCGCGGATCATCGCCTGCGTTTCGGCGATCTGCGCGGGCGTGCGCCCATATTTTTTGCCGAGATATTCGACGATGTCTTCGCCGTCAGGTCCCATCTGCGGATTCAGTTCGAACGGATGCACGGCGATTCGCGCGTCGACGCGATCGTGCAGACGCGCGAGCGCAAGCTGCAGCGACGACAGGCCGATCGCGCACCACGGGCAGGCGATATCGGAGACGAAATCGATGGTGAGCTGCTGTTTCATTGCGGTCCTTGAAGGGAAGAAGTGCCGTGAAGTTCGCGGAATGCGGGCGCGGCGAATTCCGACAGCGTAGCGTGAATCGTCGGCGCGTGCAGGGCCGCCGAATATGAGCGCAAGACCCGGAGTGTTTTCGCACCGTCGTACTCGTACACTGACGTTATCGATTCCCTTCACGCCACCTCGATGACGACTTCACACCCCACGGCGCTTCTCGCCACCGCATCCGCGCCCACCATCGACCGGCGCGTCGACACACTCGACTGGCGCCGGATCGAGCTGGACCTCGATCAATACGGCTGCGCGGCCGTGCCGCAACTCGTCACGGCGTACGAGTGCGATGCGCTCGCGGCGCTTTATTCGCGCGACGGTCTTTATCGTAGCCGTATCGTGATGGGCCGTCATGGTTTTGGCCGCGGCGAATACAAGTACTTCGCCTATCCGCTGCCGCACATCATCGGTGAATTGCGCGGCGCGATCTATCCGCATCTCGTGCCGGTCGCGAACCGCTGGAACCAGGCGATGGGTATCGACGTGCGTTATCCGCCGCAGCACGCCGATTTCATTCGACGTTGCCATTACGCGGGCCAGGTGCGTCCGACGCCGCTGATCCTGCAATACGGCGAGGGCGATTACAACTGCCTGCATCAGGACCTATACGGCGAACACGTGTTTCCGCTGCAGGTTGCGATCCTCTTGTCGGAACCGGGGCGCGACTTTACCGGCGGGGAGTTCGTGATGACGGAGCAGCGGCCGCGCATGCAGTCGCGTGCCGAAGTCGTGCCGCTCGCCCAGGGCGATGCAGTGGTGTTCACCGTCAACAGCCGGCCCGTGCAAGGCGCGCGCGGCCCGTATCGCGTGAATTTGCGTCATGGTGTGAGCCGTCTGCGTTCGGGACACCGGCACACGGTAGGCATCATCTTTCACGACGCGCTATGACGGCCATGGCGCGACGACGCACTCCATGAGACGATAAGGGCCACGATTCCAGCGTTTCTTCGCGGCACTCGAAAGCCGCGCCACGTCCCATGGAAAACCTGCTCAAGAAACTCGACCTCACTTCGCTGCGCCTGTTCGTCGCCGTCTGCCAGGAGCGCAACATCGCGCGCGCGGCAGAGCGCGAGTTCATTGCGTCGTCGGCGGTGAGCCGGCGCATTGCGGAGATCGAGGCCGTGATCGGTCTGCCGGTCATTCAACGGCAATCGCGCGGCATTACCGTGACGCCGGTCGGCGAGACCGTGCTGCGCTACGCGCTGGCGATCATCGGCAATATCGAACAGATGAGCGCCGAGTTGTCGCGCTTTTCATCGGGGGCGAAAGGGCGCGTGCGCGTGGTGGCGAATCTTTCGTCGATCGTGCAGTTTTTGCCCGAAGACGTTGCCGCATTCGGCCGCGCGTTTCCCGACGTGTCGATCGAACTCGAAGAGGAAAACAGCGCGGACGTCCTGCGTATTGTCGACGAACACGGCGCGGACTTCGGCATCTGTAATCCGGTCGCGGGCAGCGAAGCGTTCGAGCAGGCACCGTATCGGCAGGATCGGCTCGCGGTGCTGGTGCCCGGCGCTCATCGGCTTGCGAGCGCGTCGCGCGTGGCGTTCGACGATCTGCTGCACGACAGCTTCGTCGGCCTGCGCAGCGAAAGCGCGTTGACACGTCTGCTGACGCAGCAGGCGGCGAATGCGAACCGGCAACTCGACGTGCGGATTCGCGTGAGCAGTCTCGACGCGCTGTGCCGGATGGTCCACGCGGGTCTCGGCATTGCGGTCGTGCCGGAGCCGGTCGGCCTGCTCTACGTGAATACGCTCGACGTGCGGCTGCTGGCATTGAGCAATGCGTGGGCCGAGCGCCATCTCATCATGATCTTCAGGGCACGCGAGCAATTGAGTGCGAGCGCGGCGGCATTGGTCGCGTTTCTCGGCGATCAGGCCTGGTCAGGCGGCCGTCGGCGCAGTGGTGGCACAGGGGAGACCTCGTCGGAATCGGCGCTATGAAAATGATGGGTTTTGACGTGCGATTCGCATATGGCGATCCACTGACAGACCGATAGCCATGTCTATTCATTTTGGAATATTGAGTGAATATTTCGAAAGTCGTATTCCTTTATGTTCACTACAATAGTGTCGGCCAACGTGACTGCGCTATACGCTTGCGTTGAACCTTGTATCGAAAAGGAACACGGAATAGCTATGGTGAGGCTGGTACTACTCCTTCTTGGTGTGGCGTATCTGCGCAGACGTGCCCGCATGATTTTCCTGATCGGGTTGATCTGGATCATTGCGGGCCTGGCCATCTTTATCGACGTGATTCTCGGTGTGCACCAGTTTCCGATTATCTTTTTCGCGTGGCTGTTTCTGGCGGAAGGGCTCGCAACGCTCGCGGTCGCCTGGACCGGCGTGGGCGGACAGCGAGCGCTACGGTACGTCAAGGGCTTTGCCGTCGTAGGAGCGGCCGGACTGATCTTTGCCGGGCATCATCACGGAAATTTCATTCTGTCGATGATCTTCGGCACGCTCTTTCTCGTCGATGGACTTCTGCAATGCATAGCGGGCTGGGTTGTCCGCTATCGCCGCTGGAAGATCGCATTTTCGTGGGGCGTGGTTGAAATTCTCATTGCCGTTTTCTTCTACCAGCCCTATCCGACTCATTACGTTGGCACTTTGCCGTATGCCTTGAGCCTGTTCCTGTTCTTCGGCGGATTGAACATGATCTCGCTGGCATTCCGTGTGCGGCGCCTTGCCAGCAATCCCGCACTGCGTCGTTCGCAGCGCTCCGCGCTACTGCCCGATGTCGATGCGAACGCGGACAGCCGCGTTTTCGATCGCACCGAGTGGGATGGGCCGCCCGAGGATGAGGAGCGCGCCCTGACGGTTCATGTTTGGACCCCCTCAGGATCATCGCGGGCGCCGGCGCAGCGTCATCCGGTGATTGACCGCTATATCGCCGCGGTCGACGCCAATGGCGTGATCTCGACCGGCCACGCGGCACTCGAATCGCCCGAAGGTATCTACATCAGTCTCTACCCCGGTGTCGAAATCGATCGTTCACCTGACGAGTTCGGCCGTATCCTGCGGGCCAGCGCTGAGAACGACGTCCCCGGCCTGTTTCAGCCCGACTATGCGACCGAATCGAAGGCATGGTGTCCTTCGACCGTTCGCGTGCGGATTCGAAATTACGATGCGGCTAAACTTCAAACGTTTTGGGAAAGCTACCGGCGCGATACCAATTACAACCTGACCCACCGGAATTGTTCGAGCAGCGTTTCGTATGCGCTCGAAGCGGCACTGGACGGGGCAGTGGGCCGGTTGCGCGGCGATCGCACGGGCTGGGGTGCGTTCCTTCGCGTACTCGTCACGCCGGAACTCTGGGTGGCGGCGCAGATCCGCAAACGTGCGGTCACGATGGCCTGGACGCCAGGTCTGACGCTCGATTACGCCCGGGCGCTGAGCATGCTCGCCGACCCGCGTCCGTTTGCGTGGTGGAAGGCTACCCGGATCGCGGTCGGCAAGCTATTCGATCAGAAAAGGGCATGGCGCGAGCAGGATACGTCCCGCTGAGGCGGCACGCCGCCGAGCCCTCGCGAAACGAGACGGCAGCGTTGCTACACCGGCACTTCGGCATCGACCTTGCGCGCCGTATAGTGAGCGCAAGGAGAATGCATTCATGAACGATACGATTCGTCTGGACGGCCGCGTGTTGTACCTGTCGCAAGATCCGTCGGTGATCGATGCGCAGCTTGCCGGCCGGAATTTCACGCGCGCGAGCGCCGGCCCGTTGCGCGACAACGTCTCCACCGACGAGATCACGCCCGTCACCGTCATGCTCACGTACGACGAGCGCCTCGGCCAATACCCCTACGTCGGCTTCAAGGCGGGCGAGCGTCTGCCGATCGGCCGCAACGCGGTGAAGGACGGCGGCTTCCAGGTCACGGTGGCGGGCAAGCGCTACGGCAAGGGGTCGTCGCGCGAATCGAGTCCGCTCGCGGAGTTGTCGGCGGGTATCCGGCTTATCGTCGCGGAGAGCTTCGAGCGCATCTATCAGCAGAATTGCGACAACATCGGCATTCTGACCACGACCGATTTCTCGGTGCTCGACCGGCTGCTCGCGGGCGAGTCGATTGCGATCGACGAATTTCTCAAGGGACGCGACGCGCTCACGCAGCAGATCATTCGCAGCGGCGGCCTGCTCGCATACAGCAGATTCGCGGACTGGCCCGCGCCGGGCCAGCGCGACGGCAGCGCCGCGAGCGGGGCGGCAAACGATGAGGCAAGCGAAGAGACAAGCGCCGAACCGAAGACGCTGGCCGAGAAAATCATCGACCGTCATCTGCATCCGGGCACGGCCAGCGCCCGGCGCGGCGACGGCGTATTCATCGCGGCCGACTGGCGCTTCAGCCACGACTACTTCACCGGCATGTGCGCGCATCTGATGCATCGTGCGTTCGGTAAGCCCGCGCCGCTCCACGCGCCCGATCACATCATCGCGTTCCAGGATCACCTCGTGCTCGCGCCGCAAAGCATTCCGCACGTGCGCGATGGCCTGTTGCCTGGCGTCGCGAATCTGATGGCAGGGCACACCTCGTTCTCGCGAGACTATCCGGTGCGCTCGCACGGCTCGCTTGATGACAGGTTCGATGGCGCGCCCGGCTCCGAGGGCATCTGTCATGCGCTGATGGCCGAGCAATACGCGTTGCCGGGGCAGGTCGCGTGCGGTACCGATTCGCACACGCCGCATTCGGGCGCGCTCGGTTGCCTCGCGTTCGGCGCGGGGGCGACGGAAATCGCCAATAGCTGGGTGACGGGCTACGTGCGCTGCAAGGTGCCGGAAACGCTGCGCATCGAGATCGACGGCCATTTGCGCGATGGCGTGACCGCCAAGGACGTCGTGCTGCATCTGCTGCATAGGGACGCGATCCGCTCGGGCGGCGCGATCGGCCTCGTGTTCGAATACGGCGGCGCGGCCGTGCGCGCGATGTCGATCGACGAACGCGCGACGCTGACCAATATGGTCGCGGAACTGGGCGGCTTTACCGGCATCGTCGAGCCGGACGAGCGCACGGTCGCGTTCCTGAAGGAACGCCGCGGCATCGATTTCGTACTGGAAAGCTGGATGAAAAGCGACGCGGGCGCGACCTATCGCGACACGATCCGCATCGACGCGAGCCGCATCGAGCCGATGCTCGCGCGTCCCGGCGACCCCGGCAATGGCGTGCCCGCGCGGCAACTGGGCGAAGACGTCGCAATCGATATCGCGTACGGCGGTTCGTGTACCGCGGGCAAGCGCGAGGACTTCGATTTCTATCACGACGTGCTACGTTGGGGTGTGCAGCACGGCATGCGCGTGCCTGAGGGCACGCGGCTCTATCTGCAATTCGGCACGATGGCGGTACGCGCGTATTGCGAGGAACAGGGCTATCTGCCGGTGTTCGAACGCGCGGGCGTGACGCTCGTAATGCCCGGTTGCGGCTCGTGCGCGAACTGCGGGCCGGGACAATCGGCGCATGCGGGCGACGTGACGATCAGCGCGATCAACCGCAATTTCCCGGGCCGTTCGGGGCCGGGCGAGGTGTGGCTGGCGAGCCCCTACACGGTTGCGGCCAGCGCGCTGGCCGGAAAAATCACGAGCTTCGAACAATTGAAGCGCGCGCACGGCTAGAATGCAGGCCGGACTCCGGCCAGGCCGTATCGAGGTGCGTGCGACGCGCGACAGAATGCAGGGCCGGCAGCGAAGCGGTTCCAACGCGGTCTAGGCGAGCCCCGTTGTCTTGCCGGACAGGCGGCCGTCATGACAGTCGCAACACCTGGAGACATACAACATGACATCCCCCGATCAACTCGCATTTCTGCAGGCTGGCCCGACTACCAAGCGTGCGGTTCCAACGACCGTCGAGCAGCCATACTTCGATACGATGCTCGCGCAACCTGCCTTTACTCCCGGTACGTGCGCAAATATTCTGGCGTTCGGCGGCGTCGCCGATGGTGTGACAGACAATCTCACTGCCTTCAACGCAGCAGTGCAGGCATCACAGACCGCATGCCAGTTCACGGGCTCGATTTCCGGTACGACGCTCACGGTGACGGATGTGATCATTGGTAATCTCGTCGTAGGCCACACGCTTTTCGGTACGGGAGTCACGGCTGCAACGACGATCACCGCGCTTGTGACTGGCACTGGGGGTATCGGTACCTATACGGTTAGCACATCGCAAACAGTTGCTAGTGAATCGATGGGCTCAGGGTTCGCTGGCCGCATTTGCGTCTACTTCCCGCCCGGGAAGTACTTTTTCTCCGGCACCGCCGTAGTGACGATTCCGACATCACCGGGCGCTGTGACGATTCAGGGCGCCGGCTCGGAAGTAACCGAATTGACCTTCGGAAACACGGCCGCCCCCGGCATCCAGATCAATTACCACGATCATTTCAGTTGTGCCCACATTCGTGGAATGACGTTCACTGCGCGCGCGGCGCTCGCCGGCTATGGCATCCATGTCGTTCAGACTGCATCATCGACGGCTGGCTCCGGCGGCTATCCGCTGACGGATATTACCGACTGCGTGTTCCGTGGCGCTGACGGCTGGAACGAAATTTACTGCTGGTCGTCAGGGGTTCACGTCAACGGCGTCTCGAACATTAACTTCGAGAACTGCACCTTTTACGGGCCGACTGGCACACCAAGCGGCATCGGCATCTATCTCGATTTCGCGCCCGACACGACGATTATTCCTGTCGTCTACAACATTATCGGGTGCAGTTTCACGCACCTGAATGTTGGCTTGCAGTACGGTGGGAACTGTCAGGGTGTGACTGTCAATTACAGCAATTTCACCGCCAATTTCTACGGCATTCAGATTCCTGCATCTGCTTCCAATGTCGACCAGCTTTCGGTGTCGACGTGCCAGATGAACAACATCGGCTACTCGATCGAGACGCTTGAACCGTGTCAGTCGGTGACGATCGTCAACAACCTCTTCCTCGTCGAGAACAACTCCGCTGCGATCAACCTGTTCGGGGCCGCTCAATTCTCTATCACCGGAAACATCTTTGCGCCGTCTACAGAACCGCCGACGAATCAGACCGGTATCGTGATCGGTGCCTACAACCAAGGCTCTGGCGTGATCACCGGGAATCAATTCGACGTTCTGAATCTCGGCATCAATCTTCAGGCCGGATCAGGGCGCGTAAACGTTCAATCGAATTCGTATTCACCGACTATCGGTGGGACAGTTCTCAACAACGGGATCGGCAATACGATCGGCGGCGGTTCTCAATAACGGGGTAATCGTGAATAACCACCACACAGCCGTGGTGGCGGAAGTTCATGTTTTTCCATCGTGGATATCTTTCGTGGCGGGATATTCATCGAGTCGCCAGTCAATCACATGCCAAGATAGTAGCGCCAAAGCAGTGTGGAAGCGGTCATAAATACGCTTGCGGCCGTGAATATGCCGCAGGCGATAGTTCCGGCCACGATACGCCTGTCATCCTGAGCGCGGCTACCGATTGCATAGGCAATCAGGAAAGCAGGGCCGATAAAGTACCGGCCCTGCACACCTTCGATGTAGCGGGCGGGTTGCTCCGTCCATGTGATGAGCATGGCGACAAATGCAAGACCAATCGCCAGAACGGCGCATAGAATTGGCAACCAGCGCGCTAACCGGTTCACTCCAGCCGAAAAGGAAATTGCTGCAGTCACAATAAGCGCAGCGGCCGAAAGTGCATAAATAGTATGAGGCATCGGCGTGTCAAGCCAGCCCAGCATGCCGACGAATGACTTCCAATAGAAGTCCAAATGGTTCATGTCAGTGAGCGTTCGGACGAACACCGCAGCCAGTTGTATCGGATGATGCGCATACATCGACACAACCTGACCGGTCGTCATTGTACGAACATGTGCCATGTTCACTACGCCAAGCGCTTGCAGAATCCAGGCAAGTGCTCCTAGAGAGGCTATCCCCGTCACAATCAGTGCGCGCCTGTTCTTTCTGATCCAGAAGACAGAAGCCGGGAGAATCACCATCGGGAAAAACTGAGGTCGGCTCGACACCACGAAGAACGTCGAGATAATCAGTGCCGCGCCCATCCAGACCGGAAACTCTTTTTCCCTCTCAAGGCCGCGCCGGAACAGGCTACCTGCCAGAATCAGCCATGCTATCGACAATCCATCTTGCGTTGCGCTAGCTGCCTGAAACATGGTCATCGGCAGGGCAAGCAGGCATATCACGAGCGCATTCGGCGGAAATATCTGGAAGGCCAAAGCCAGTAACGCAGCAATGGTAATGAGCGTGACGGCCCGGGAGAGCCGGTAAGAGGCGCCGATATTAAGATTGAGTGTTTTCCCGATACGTAGCCCCACGGCCTGAGGGATATAGGCGAGTGGGAAATAGGGCGCGGCGTTGGGAATGACCTGAAAGGTTTCTGTACGCGACCACCTGATTTCGCTGGCGTTGTGTACCGTCTCTGGTGAGAGCGTCTTGTGCGGCTGGTTTGCGACCGCGTTAAGGTACGTCGCCATGAATGTATTTAGACCATCATCAATCTCACCGCCTGTCGATTGACCGGGAGGGGTATGTACGCTCAGTCCTCTGGACAGCAGGTAGGCACGTTTCAGATGGTCTGCCTCATCGGGCGATTGCATTGGAGGGATGATTGCAGACAGGATGCTGCCGATAACCACGATCGCAAAAAAGACCATCAAGCTTTGTTTTAAGTTATGCATGGCCGGGAAATTATTCGTGTTGGAATGGTTGGCAAGGTACAAGGCATGATAACTCATGGCATAGTTGGGACATTGGCGCCCGACGCCTGTGAAGCGATGGATGGCGATAGCCGCCACAATAACAAAATGCAGTCCGGCACGATGACGGTGCGCGCGTATTGCGAGGAGCAGGGCTATCTGCCGGTGTTCGAGCGCGCTGGCCGGAAAAATCACGAGCTTCGAACAATTGAAGCGCGCGCACGGCTAGAATGCAGGCCGGACTCCGGCCAGGCCGTATCGAGGTGCGTGCGACGCGCGACAGAACGCAGGGCCGGCAGCGAAGCGGTCCCAACGCGGTCTAGGCAAGCCCCGTTGTCTTGCCGGACAGGCGGCCGTCATGACAGTCGCAACACCTGGAGACATACAACATGACATCCCCCGATCAAGCGGGGTCCGTCGCGCGCAGCGACGGCAACGCGGCGCATGCCGGCAGCGCCGCCGAGCGCATCGCGCCTCAGGCGGACGACGCAAACCATGCCGCGCCGCTCGACGCCGGCAGCATTTCCGCGCGCCTCGACCGGCTGCCCGCCACGCGCTCGATCTGGAAGCTCGTGGTGCTGCTGAGCCTCGGCTTCTTCTTCGAGCTTTACGATCTGCTGTATTCCGGCTATGTCGCGCCGGGTCTCGTCAAAAGTGGAATCCTGAGCGCGACCACGCATGGCCTGTTCGGCTCGACCGGCGTCGCGAGCTTTATCGCGGCGCTGTTCAGCGGGCTGTTTATCGGCACGATCGCATGCGGTTTTCTCGCGGATCGCTTCGGGCGCCGCGCCGTGTTCACGTATTCGCTGCTGTGGTACACGGTGGCCAATGTCGTGATGGCGTTCCAGGACACCGCGACGGGCCTCAATTTCTGGCGCTTCGTGGCCGGTGTGGGCATCGGCGTTGAACTCGTGACGATCGGCACATACATCTCCGAACTCGTACCCAAGCAGATTCGCGGCCGCGCATTCGCCTGCGAGCAGGCGGTCGGCTTCACGGCCGTGCCGGTGGTCGCGTTTCTCTCGTTCCTGCTGGTGCCGCGCACGCTGTTCGGTCTCGACGGCTGGCGCTGGGTCGCGCTGATCGGTGCGCACGGCGCGCTGTTCGTCTGGTGGATTCGCCGCGCCTTGCCGGAAAGTCCGCGCTGGCTCGCGCAGCAGGGACGCCTCGCCGAGGCGGAGCGCGTGATGAGCGCGCTCGAAGCGGCCGTGCGCCGCGAATACGGCCGCGAGTTGCCGCCGCCCGCGCCGCCGGTGCCGGTCGCGCCGCGCGGCAGCTTCCGCGATATGTGGGTGCCGCCGTATCGCAGCCGCACGCTGATGATGACGATCTTCAACATCTTCCAGACGGTCGGCTTCTACGGCTTCGCAAACTGGGTGCCGACCTTGCTGATCAAGCAGGGCATCACGATTACGACGAGTCTCATGTATTCGAGCGTGATCGCGCTGGCGGCGCCGCTCGGGCCCGTGATCGGCCTCTTTATCGGCGACCGTTTCGAGCGCAAGACCGTGATCGTCGTGATGGCCGGCGTGAACATCGTGTGCGGCTTGTGGTTCAGCCAGGCATCGGGCGCGGTGCTGCTCGTGAGCCTCGGCGTGTGCCTGACGCTTGCGGGCAACATCATTTCGTACAGCTATCATGCGTATCAGTCGGAGCTGTTTCCGACCAGCATCCGGGCGCGCGCGGTGGGCTTCGTATATTCGTGGAGCCGTTTTTCCGCGATTTTCACGGCCTTTCTGATCGCGGCGGTGTTGCGCTACTTCGGCACGACGGGCGTGTTCGTGTTCATCGCCGGGGCGATGCTGATCGTGATGCTCGCGATCGGTTTGATGGGACCGCGTACGAATGGGCTCGAACTGGAGAAGATCTCGAAGTAGCGTCGGCCGAACCCGGCCATTCCACGCGGTTTTTTCCGCTTGCTTCAGCGCTGCCGCCGGTCACGGTTGTTCACCAAAACGTGTATTTGCACATCGACGAAGTTGCGTAAGATGTGCGAAGCACTTTGAAACAACATGCCGGCGCGATGCGTGTGTTTTTGCGCCGCCAACCTGAAAACACCCGAGAGAAGCCGCATGAACACGAACGGGACGAGCAGTATGATCGGCGCGGCGCTGGTCGCGCTCATCGCAAGTTGCGCGAGCTATGCGAATGCCGGTGAGGTCATGAGCGCACCGGCCGGCGAGGCCGCGCACATGATGACGGTCTCGGCCTCGCCGCCCGGACGCAGGTCGGACGACGCGATCATTCTCGACGTGCGCCGCGCCCTCAGGCGCGTACCGGATCTCGACGATTCGGGGATTCGCATCAGGGCGCGTCGCGGTGTCGTCACGCTCACGGGGACCGTGCCCGAAAGCTGGCAGATCTCGCGCGCGGGCAACGCGGCACGCTCGGTGCGCGGAGTCACCGGCGTGTCGAACCGGTTGACGGAGCGCAAGAAGAATATGGCGGCCATCGGGCAAGGTCACGCGTCATTGGCTGGATAGGTTCGTCGCGGGTTGTGGATGTCGTGTTGCGGTAGTGCGTTCTGCCGCAACACGACGCGTACTGTTCTTTCGGGCAGCGGCGTCCGGCCACGGCAATACGAAATACGCTCACTGCCAACGGCGCGGAATGCGCCGTTACCTGGCACACAGGCGGTGTCTTCGCGCATCGCTCATCTTTTTGCTACCCATGTCTCGCGTGTCTTCCCGACGCGCGCCAGTCAAACTCCCGACAAACCCCGATTGCGGCCGATGCCGCTGGCCATCGTGTTCGTGCGTACGATGGTCTCGAGCGCGCCTGTGCCGCTCGGCGATCCCTATGCGCTATATCCGGCCATGAGCACCGAGCGCACAAAAATTTCACCAATGGAGCCGCGGAGCAATCATCGCGTCATTCTGCCCGCCTATCATGGCGAGCAGATCGCGTCGATCGATCAGACCAGAACGCCGCTAGCGGTAGTCGATACCGTGGCGTTTTCGTTCGACGCCGCGCCTGTCCCGCTGTTCGACGAAGCGGGCGGCGCGCCTCTCTCACGCCGCATCGCGAACGCGCATGGCGGCTCGTCGAAACAAGGCTTGATGGAGAACCGCGTGGCTACACTCAAGGACGTCGCGGAACTGGCCGGCGTGGGCATGTCGACCGCCTCACGAGCCATTTCCGGCAAAGGACCGGTTTCAGCCGAAGCCGCCGCGCGCGTGAAAGCGGCCATCGAGACGCTGAACTTCCGCCCGTCGTCGATCGGCCGGGCGATGGCGACGCGGCAGCTCGGCATCATCGGTATTTTCGTGCCGACGTTTTTCGGTTCCTACTACGGCACGATCCTGAAGCAGACCGATACCGAACTGCGCGCGGTGCATCGCCACGTAGTGGTCGCGACTGGTTGCGGCGAGGGATCGCCGCGCGAGCAGGCGATCGAGGCGGTGCGCTTTCTGATCGGCCGCGATTGCGACGGCGTGGTCGTGATCAGCCACGACCTGCATGACGAAGACCTCATCATGCTGCATCGGATGCACCCGAAGATGGTGTTCCTCAATCGCGCGTTCGAGCAGTTGCCGGATGCGTCGTTCTGCGCGGACCACCGGCGCGGCGGCGAACTCGCGGCGCGCACGCTGCTCGATTTCGGCCATCGCGAGATCGGCGTGATTGCCGGGCCGGCTAGCGCGTCGGACAACGTGATGCGGATCGACGGCTTTTTCGCCGAACTCGCGCGCGCCGGCATTGCGCGCGAGGACGTCACGCTGATCGAATCGGACTTCTCGCCCGAAGGCGGTTATGCGGCCGCGCAGAAGCTGCTCGATACGAAGCGGCGCGTGACGGGCCTGTTCTGCGCAAACGACACGATGGCGGTGAGCGTGCTCGCGCGTTTTTACGAGGCGGGCATTTCGGTGCCGAACGATATCTCCGTGATCGGCTACGACGACGATTACTCGGCCCCTTATGCGGCGCCGGGGCTTACGTCGGTGCATATTCCGACCGCCGAGTTGACGCGCAACGCGGTGCGCTGGCTCATCAACGCGTGCTATCGCACCACCTGGGAGATTTTCCGCGAGTTTCCGGTCAGCGTGACGATGCGTGCGTCGGTGGGGCCCGCGCCGGATTCGAGGAAGACCTCGTGACGAGACTCCGTGTTTTCAGCGGGTCTCACGACCGGCCTCTTTAAGACAGTTGTAATACCGCGCAACAGTGCTTTGCGGTTTTCCCTCATTTAATTCGCGGACAAAACCCTTAAACTCTCCGGTAACAAGTTGTTACGGGGTGACCGTGATGTTGGCCGTCTTTCTGATCGCCTGTCCTTTCTGCATCGCTGCGTTGTTCGGTTTTGCACGCCATGTGGACCCGCAGACAGGGCAATTCAAACGTTAAATCTTCGGGCCGGTTCGGTTCGCGCGCGAGCCGTGAAGAACCGTGAAGCGCTTCGTTCCTGGTTAGGTTGTCGTCAGCTTCGCTAGCGGCGGAAGCTGGCTTTCTTTCGTTCTGCTTTCCTGTTTCCGGCTTCCCGGCCACCTGCCCGATCATTCGTCAGGTCTTGTCTTTGCGTGCCGGTTCAGGGCACGATGCGCGATAAGCTTTGTTTAGGGGCAGTATCGCGTATGCAAGAATTTCTGCAAAAAATAATGACGGTGCGCGTGAGCGTACTGAAGGGCGTTCTTCCGTTGAGCCGCGCCGCGGCGGCGCGCGATGCGCTGGCCGGCGTGCAGCTTGCGTCGATGGATATTCCGCAGGTGCTCGGCTATGCGCGCATCGCCGGCATGCCGGCCGTCGCCGGGCTTTACACCGCTTTCCTGCCGCTCCTCGCATTTGCGTTTTTCGGCGCCTCGCGGCATCTCGTCGTTGCCGCCGACTCCGCCACCGCGACCATTTTCGCGAGCCGCCTCTCGACCATGGCGCCCGCTTCGAGCGCCGAATACGCGGCACTCGCGGCGATGGTCGCCTTGCTGACCGCGGCGCTGCTGCTCATCGCGCGCATCTTCAAGCTCGGCTTTCTCGCCGATTTCCTCTCGCGTACCGTGCTGGTCGGCTTTCTCGCCGGGGTCGGCGTGCAGGTCGGCATTGCGATGCTCGGCGACATGCTCGGCGTGCCGGGACATGCCGCGAGCAGCGTCGACCAGTTGCTGCTGGTCGTGCGCGAAGCCGCGCAGATTCATCCCGCGACGCTGGCGATTTCGCTGCTGGTGGCCGCCACGATCCTGTTCTGCAAACGCTTCTGGCCGCGTCTGCCGGTGCCGCTGATCGCGGTCGTGGCGGGCATTGCCGCGAGCGACGTATTCGGTTTCGCGGCGCACGGCATCTCGATTCTCGGACCCGTGGCGGGCGGCTTGCCGCCGCTGCGCGTGCCGTCGGTGACGTGGCAGCAGATGCTCGATCTGCTGCCGGTGGCGGCGTCCTGCTTCGTGATGATCGTCGCGCAGAGCGCCGCCGCGAGCCGCGTGTTCGCCGAGCGTTATCACGAAACCGTCGACACCAACGCCGACCTGCTCGGCATCGCGGCCGCCAATGCGGTGGCGGCGTTCTCGGGCGCGTTCGTCGTCAACGGCAGTCCGACGCAGACCGCGATGGCCGATCGCGCGGGCACGCGCAGCCAGTTCGCGCAGCTCGTGTTCGCGGCCGTGGTCGTGGTGGTGCTGCTGTTTTTCAGCCGCTATCTGCAATATCTGCCGCACTGCATTCTCGCGAGCATCGTGTTTACGATCGCGGTCGGGCTCGTCAATCTGCCGGCGCTGTCCGCGATTCGCCGCGAGAGTCCCGGCGAATTCGCGCTCGCGGTGTTCACGGCGGCGGCCGTCGTGCTGATCGGCGTCGAGCACGGCATTCTGGTCGCGGTCGCCTTGTCGCTGCTGCGTCACGTGCGCCATAGCTACCGTCCGCACACGATGATGCTCGCGCCCAACGGCGACGGGCTGTGGGTGCCGGTGCCGGCCGTGCCCGGCACCGAGACCGCGCCGGGCCTGATCGTCTATCGCTTCGGCGCCGATCTGTTCTACGCGAACGACCACTTTTTCGTCGAGGACGTCAGCGGCCTGATCGGGCACGCGCCGAGCGCGGTGCGCTGGTTCGTCGTCGATGCGAGCGCGATCACCGATCTCGACTATTCGGCGGCGCGTTCGGTGGGCGAGTTGTGCGCGTCGCTCAAGCGCAGCGGCATCGACGTGATCTTCGCGCGCGTGAACCGCTATCTGCGTGCCGACATGGACCGGCACGGGATCACGCCGATCGTCGAGGAGCGCTGCATTTTCGGCACCTTGCACGAGGCGCTGCTGATGGCCGGCGTGGTAAATCCGCATGAGCAGATAAAGGGCGCGCCTTGACGGATGCCTGGGGCTCGTTCATGAAGCGCAATGAAGCGGATGTCGTGCCACGGACCTCGCCGGGCGCATGGGCGCGAAGCCGTGCCTGAAGACGAAGCTGCGATAATGGCCGCCTCACCGCGCCACCGGCGGCCAAGCCTTCATACCGCCGGCGGCGCACCCGGTAAGCCCATTCCGGCCGCGTACCCATTGCGGGCGGCCTCTACTCAATGCAGACGCACCGAATGACTACTTTCAGTTTTCTCGACGACTACAGCGAAGGCGCGCATCCCGACATACTGCGCGCGCTGAGCGAATCGAACTACGTCCAGCAGGCCGCATACGGAGAGGATGCGTACTGTGCCGAAGCCACCGCACGCATCAAGGCTCGCCTCGGCGACGGCTTCGACGGCGCGATCCACTACGTCGCGAGCGGCACGCTGGCGAACCTCGTGTCGATTGCCGCCTGCCTGCGTCCGCACGAAGCCGTCATCGCGGCGAACTCGGGACATATCGTCGGGCGGGAGGCCGGCGCGATCGAGGCGACGGGCCACAAGCTCATCACGATTCCCGGCGTTGACGGGAAGCTCACGCCGGAGCATATCGAGGCCGCGCTCGCCGGCAATGCGCATTTCCCGCACATGGCGAAGCCGCGCATGATCTATCTGTCGAACGCGACCGAAACGGGCACGCTCTACACGCTGGCGGAATTGCGGGCAATCTCGGCCCTCGCGAAACAGCGCGGCCTCCTGCTGTTTCTCGATGGCGCGCGCCTCGCGGCGGCGCTGGCCTCGGACCGCAACGACGCGACGCTGGCCGATATCGCCGCGCTCGCCGACATCTTCTGGATCGGCGGGACCAAGGTCGGCGCGCTGCTTGGCGAAGCGATCGTCGTATGCAATCCGGCCTTGAAAGAAGACTTCGCGTTCCACGTCAAGCAGCGGGGCGCCATGCTCGCGAAGGGCCGGGTCTTGGGCATCCAGTTTCAGGAACTGTTCGGCAACCACGATCTGTTCTTCGCCAACGCGCGGCACGCGAATGCGATGGCGAAGAAACTCGCCTCGGGGATCGTGGCGAACGGTCACGCGCTCCAGGCGGAAACGGTGACGAACCAGATATTCGCGATCCTGCCCGATCCGGTCATTGCCGCCTTGAAGCGCGACTTCGCGTTCTACGTGTGGGGCGCGGCGCATGACGGTCATTCGGTGGTGCGGATCGTCACGTCGTGGGCTACCGAAGAGCGTCAGGTCGATGCCTTCCTGAGCCGGCTGGCGTTGGGCTGAGCGCTGATCCTTGGATGCCGGGCGCGGCGCGGCATCTACCGCGGTGGTGCGCCGGCGTCGTCCGCGAAAAAATAGCCGATGAAAAAGCATAGGCCCGCGAGCGCGATGCCGAGCCCCGCGACCGTATAGGCGAGCCTCGCGCCGTGCCACAGGCTGTCGAACCATTGATGCAACTGCGCCATCAGCACCGCCGCATTGCCGCCGATCTGCTGCAATTCGATCTGGTAACGCGGATCGACGGCGCTGTACATCGCGACCGCGCTATCGGGCGGCGGCGCGCTCGCATGAATGAACGCTGCCGCGATCAGGCCGGCGAGCAGGATCGCCGCGCCGCTCGCATAGAGCCGCTTTTGCAGCGGCGAGCGTGCGGTCGCGGGGCTGGTTTCGTTGCCGCCGCCGCTGCCTTTGCCTTTACCACTGTCTTTGTGGTTGCCGTTCATCGTGCCTGTCCGCGTGCCTTGTCGTGGGCCATGCTGCGTGCCCTTCGTATCGCAATGGCGCCAGTATCGCAGAGCGGCGGCGCACGCCGAAGCGCGGGCTAGTTTTTCGACGTCAGCAGCTTGAGCCCCGCGATGCCGAACATGATCGCGAGCGAGCCGTCGAGCCAGCGCCGGATCGCCAGGTAGATGCGCCGTGCCGACGCCGTGGAAAACAGCACCGCGTAGCTCGCGAACACCGTCGTGCCGATCGCCATGCAGCCGAGCACGACCGGCAGCACGTGCGCCGCGCCGTGTACCGGCGACATCGCGAGCGAGACGATCGAGAGCCACACGAGCACCGCTTTCGGATTCGTGAGATGCAGCAGCAGACCGCGCAGATAGAGTCGCCCGAGCGGCTCGTCGGCCCGCGCGCCGCCCGCGAGCGGTTTGCCCGCGCCGAGCGCCGAGCGCGCCGATTTGAAGCCGAGCCACAGCAGATACAGTCCGCCCGCGATCCGGATCGCGACGAGGCATTGCGAGTAAGCGGCCAGCACCGCCGACAAGCCGAGTGATGCGAGCAACGCCCACGAGAACGAGCCCGATATCACACCGAGCGCGAACGTCAGCGCGGCGCGGCGGCCCGTGCTCATGGCGAGCGACATGATCGCGAGATTGCTCGGCCCGGGGCTCGCGGTGCCGACGAAATAGGCGCTGTAGGCGATCAGGACATCGGCGGTGAGCAGGGGGCTGGCGATCATGGCGGCGGGAGACGAGGGCGGATGGGGTACTTCACCTGATTCGGTGTCGGCAACGATTCTGCGCGCCGCTGCACGAAACTCACAGATACAGTTGCCCGCTCGCATGGCAGGACAATCGGCGCGCCGCGTGCGCGATGCACGGCGGCCGTGCTGGCCGTGCGTATTGGTGCGTATTGTGCACTATCGTGCGGCCGCTCAGCCACGCGTCCCGGCCGCTCCCGCCGCCCCCGCCGCTTCGGCAATACACTCCGCCAGCGCATCCGCCACCGCTTGCCGGCTATGCCGCGGACGCTGCACGAGACCGATCTCGCGCTGGAACGTCTGATCGCCGAGTTCGAGCGCGACGACGCTCGCGGGCCATTTGCCGAGCCCGGCCGTATCGGGAATCAGCGCGACGCCCATGCCGCGCGCGACCAGTTGCACGATCGCCTGCAATTCGTCGAGTTCGATCGCGTCGCGCACGGTCAGACGCGCGCGACGCAGAAAACGGTCGACGAGCCGCCCGCCGAACGAGGCGCGGTCGTAGCGGATAAACGGCTCGCTGCGTAGCAGCTCGCGCCACGAGCGTGCGCCGCGCGCGAGCTTTTTCGGCACGAGCAGCACGAACCGCTCGGCGACGAGCGTGCGCCATTCGAGTTCCGAGGGCAGCGCGAACGGCGGCTTGATGATGACGGCCAGATCGAGTTCGCCGGAATCCACCTGGCCGAGCAGGCCGAGCGATACGCCGGGCACCACGCGAATGCGCCAGCCGGGGCGGTCGTCGCGAAAGCGCGCGAGCGCGTCGGCGAGCAGCGACACCTGCACGGACGCGATCGCGCCGACCCGCAGCATGCCGCTTTCCGCCGCGCCCGCGCCGCGTTCGGCGAGCCGCGCGTAGAGCGTCATGATGTCTCCGGCGAGCGCGAGCGTTTCGCGGCCGGCCTCGTTGAGCGTCGCGGACCGGCCGGTGCGGTCGAACAGCGGGAAGCCCAGTTCCTGTTCGAGCCGCTGCATCTGCGCGCTCACGGCCGATTGCGTGAGGCCGATGCGCGCGCCCGCGCCGGAAAACGTGCCGTACTGGCTCACGGCGATGAAGGTCTTCAGTTCGCTCAGCATGTCGATTGATCGATTTTCGTGTTGGTCAGGTCAAATATATATCGTTTCTCAGCATTTTTATTCATGGTTAAACTTGGCCTCACGTGACGGGCTCGCGCGGGACGCGAGCCGTACCTCAACCCCACTTCACTTCAAGCCAGCGAGTTTTCCATCATGAGCGTTGCCGAAACCGTCTTGCCGCCGTTCCATCTGGCGTTTCCTGTGCATAGCCTCGCCGCCGCGCGCGAGTTTTACGGCGAACTGCTCGGTTGTCCGGAAGGACGCAGTTCGGACGCATGGGTCGATTTCAATTTCTACGGCCACCAGATCGTCGCCCACCTCGCGCCGGACGAAATCGGCCATCGCCACACGAGCGCGGTCGACGGCGACGCGGTGCCGGTGCGGCATTTCGGCGCGGTGCTGTCGATGGAGCAGTGGCAGGCCGCCGCGGACAAGCTGCAGAAGGCCGGCATCGAATTCATCATCGAGCCGCACGTGCGCTTCAAGGGCGAGGTCGGCGAGCAGGCCACGATGTTCTTCCTCGACCCGTCGGGCAATGCACTCGAATTCAAGGCGTTCGCCGACATGTCGTCGCTGTTCGCGCGGTAGGCGCCGGGTAACCGGTTGCGTTGACGCAGGAACGCCGGCCTTCGGGCCGGCGTTTTCGTTTGTGGCGGAGGGCTTTTCGCGCGACGTTTCGTACTGTTTCGCGACGTTTCGTGCAGGCGAGAACGAACGGGAAGAGCCTCACGCGGCGGTGCTGCCGCATATCGTGCGGTGGCGTCGGTTTGCGGCGGAATGTGCGCAATCCGAATGGATTTTGGAATTACGCACTCGATAAGCCTGAGGCGTAATTGTATCCAAGCGTAACTTCCCTATTGCCTGTACGGAAACGCCACAAGACGTTATTTTTCCGCCAGATTAACCAGATAGGGGGAATTGCTACGTAGAGGAAATAATGAGAAAGTAATATTTCGTTACACTAATAAAGCTATTTTAAAGAATTGAAAATATTAATTAATGGTATGTTAAGTATATATTTAAATTTTGAGATAAAACGGACCTAATCTTCATTCTGAATTCCGGAAATGAATGATCTGTCCGATTGCGTGGATGACGTGAAATGGCGCTAATGGATGTATTCGTTCCAGGCGATGATTTGCGTATTTGAGTCGAATCGCAAAAAATATCGCCATTATTGCGTGCAGGGAAGTAATCGAGTAAATCGCTTTCCTCTATTTCGATTTTTGCGGCTCAAGCCGACGAGCTGGCATTTCGGGTAAAACAGACGTGCCGGCCATCCTTTTCGCCGGCACCGTACGCCACGCGCAGCGTGGCCGCACCTCGCGTCCCCAGGCGAAGCTCCGGGTTTCCTTGTGCCTGATTCCGGGCGAGGTCCGGCTGTGTCCAAGGTTCGTTCGAAAAAATGACCGATCGTCTCGATATGTGGGATGAACCGGCGCGCATGTCCTTTGAATGGTGATGAATAGATCTGAATAAGCCGTCCGTGGAGACGTCGGATTTGCTGGATAAGTAGATAAGTAGAGAGAATGAAAATCGGCTACGCGAGGGTTTCTACTGATGACCAAAATCTCGATTTGCAACTCGAGGCGCTGCGGGCGGTGGGATGCGTAAAAGTATTCACCGATCATGGCGTGTCCGGCAGCACCTTTTCCCGGCCCGGGCTCGACGAGGTGCTGGATGTGCTCAAGGCGGGCGATACCCTCGTGGTCTGGAGGCTGGACCGGCTCGGCCGTTCGATCAAGAAGCTGATCGAGCTTGTCGAAACCTTGGGGAAGAGGAAGATCCAGTTCGTGTCGATCACGGAGTGCATCGATACGACGTCCGCCGGCGGCACCTTGCTGTTTCATATCATGGCGGCGCTCGCCCAGTTCGAGCGCTCGCTGATCGGCGAGCGCACGCGCGCCGGCATGCGCGCGGCCAAGGCGCGCGGCCAGCATGTCGGCAGGCGTCACGCGATGACCGAGGCCGAGTGTGTCCAGGCGCATCAACTGCTGTCCGAGCACTCAACCCTGTTCGTTGCCCAGAAGTTCGAGATTCATCCCAAGACGTTGCTGCGCAGCCTGCGCCGCCACGGACTCAGTGTCGAGAAGACCGTTTGCTGACCCGGGCAGCCCGGCGCCGGGTCCGTGGCGAGGCGCGCCCCCCCCGCGCGGGCCTCGTTTGCGCATATCTCGTTCCGATACCGGGCAGTTCTAGCCTGCCAGGTTCTACTTCAGGAGGCGCGCGGTTTGCTCCGACTGCTGCCGCGCGCGGCGGATCGTGCGCGGATGAACGTTGAATTTCGCCGCGACGTCGCTGATGGAGCAACTCTCGAGCAGCTCAATCGCCTCGGTCTTCTGCTCCGGCGTCAGAACCGGACGCCGGCCCAGCCGGGAGCCCCGGTCGCGCGCCGCGCGCATGCCGGCGCGCGTGCGCTCGCCGATCAGCGAGCGCTCGAACTGGGCGAGCGCGGCGAGCATGTGAAAGATCAGCATGCCGCTGCACGACGTCGTGTCGATGGCTTCCGTGAGTGACTGAAACTGTATTCCCCTGGCACTGAGGCTTTCGATCAGTTCCAGGAGCCGCCGCAGCGACCGGCCGAGCCTGTCCAGTCTCCATACGACGAGAATATCTCCCGCACGCAATTGTTCCAGCATCGAACTGAGTCCGGGGCGCAAAAAGCTGGCGCCCGAAACACCCTGATCTTCAAAAAGCATTTGGCAACCCGCCGCCTTCAAAGCACGAGTCTGTAGATCCAGATTCTGCTCATCCGTCGATACGCGTGCATACCCGATTTTCATGACACTTTACTCCGAGATTTAGTTTGTTTTTTACTTGTGAATACGAATTACCTGATCAGCATTTTCTGCTGACTAATGACGACAAAGGCTGGACATAACGGGTCCCTTTCGTCCTGGCAAATTCCTCGTAAATTCACGCAGCAAGTTCATGATTAACCCGATGGTTTTTTAGCGGCGATCGACTATGCTGGATCGTGACACAAAGGACCCCTTTTGTCCTTTTCTCCCCGTTATGGCGTCGCCTGTAATAAAGGCGCGGCGGCATGATGTCCGGGCAGCCTTTGTTCCCGCAGCCGGTTCGGCCACTGGCCGATTTGCCTGAGCAGTCCGGCCGGGCGGGAACGCTGTGCATTGCCGCGTCGCTGACGAACCTGCGCGAGATCGAGCGCGCATGGGGTTCGCGGCCCGCACTTGCGGTACGGCATGTCGTTCTCGAGCGGGCACGCGAGCTGTGCCGTTCGGTATCGGGCATTGCGGTGCTGAGCGGTGACGTGATCCTGTTCGTCTTCGATTCGCCGCTTGGCGGTCTGCCGCCGGCTGCGTCGGACCTGGCGCAGATCGGCTTGCTGCTCGACCGCATTCTTTGCGATCTCGCCGACCAACCGGTCAAGATCGCCGGCGACGCGGTATTCGTCACGCTATCCCTGTCGGTCGTCGAGCAGGCGGAAGGCGCATTCGATGCCGCGGCTCCCGGCGCCGATGCGCATGTCGCGCGGCCGGGCCGCGAGGAAGAGCACTGGCGCGAGCGTTTTCTCGTCGACATGAAGGCGGCCGAGAACCTGTTTTCGGCGAAGCATCTCGACCGTCTGGTCTTCGATGCGGAATCGGTCCGCCATCTGGGCAGCGCGGGGATCGTGCGGTACTACAAGGTGGTGCCTTTCTGGACGTGCCACGGCGTTCGCCAGCAGGTTGCCGGGATGGTGGCGCCGCTCGCGCGGCTCGGCCTCGTGCGCAGGCTGGATCGCTGGGCCGTCGAGGCGACCCTGTGCGCGTTGCACGCGAACCCGGGTCTCTCGTTTGGCTGCAACGTGACGTCGCACAGCGCTTCGCTCGATGCCTGGTGGACGCTCATCATTGCGCAACTGGGCGAGCAGCGAGCCGTCGCGCAGAGGCTCGTCATCGAGCTGTCGGATGTGCCGCCGGCGACCGATCTCGTGACCGTCGGCGCATTTGTGCGCAGGCTTCAGGCGCTGGGCTGCCAGGTCGCGCTCGATAACGTGGGCGGCGGCAGGAGCAGTGTCGAGGCATTGGCGTCGCTCGGCGCCGACATCGTCAAGATCGGCGCGGGCTGCCTGCGCGAGGCGCGGGTGAGCGACCGGGCCGCCGACTTTCTGCGCAACCTCGTTGCCTTGGCGCGCGGCACCGGCGCCGACGTCGTGATTACCGGCGCCGAGGATGCAGCGGACGTGGAGATTGCGGAGTTCGTCGGGGCGACGCATATCCAAGGGCCGTGTTTCAAGGATCAGGTTCCTGAAATTTTGAATATCAATTGTCCTAACTAAACCGAAGTTCCGGTTTGGCCGGGAATCGTTCATCCCGGGTCCGGCCTTGCGGCTGGTCCCCGGGCTCATTTTGTCTGGGTCGAAGCGTTCGTGTCCGCGAACCGTATAGGGGTTCGCGGGCCGGCGATACGCGACGTTTAATAAGGGGAATTGTGTGACGACGAAGATTGCGGTGTGTGGCTTGGGCTATGTCGGTCTGCCCGTGGCAGTGGCGCTCGCACGCCACTTTGAAGTGACCGGATTCGATGTCGACGCGCGGCGGGTCGAAAACCTGCGCGACGGCGAGGACTGGACCGGCGAAATCGAGCCGCACGTGCTGCGCGACTCGACGATGCGCTTTACCGACAAGGTCGAGGACCTGGCGGGGACCAACTTCTTCGTGGTCGCGGTGCCGACGCCCGTCGACGAAAAATGCAGCCCCGACTTTTCGCTGCTGGAAAGCGCGTGCCGGCTGATCGGTCCGGTTCTGCAACCGGGCAGCATCGTGGTGTTCGAATCGACCGTCCATCCGGGCGCGACCGAGGACATCTGCGGGCCGGCACTCGAAAAGAGTTCGGGCCTGCGCTGCGGCATCGACTTCAAGCTCGGCTACAGCCCCGAGCGGATCAACCCGGGCGACCGCGAGCATCCGCTCGAAAAGATCGTCAAGATCGTCTCGGGCCAGGACCAGCAGGCGCTCGACGAGATCGCCGCCGTCTACGAAAAAATCATCGATGCGGGCGTGTTCCGCGCGTCGTCGATCAAGGTGGCCGAAGCGGCCAAGGTCATCGAGAACACGCAGCGCGACATCAATATCGCGCTCATGAACGAAGTCTCGAAGATCTGCGATCTGGTCGGCATCCGTTCGTCCGAGGTGCTGGAAGCCGCGGGCACCAAGTGGAACTTCCTGCGCTTTACGCCGGGCCTCGTCGGCGGTCATTGCATCGGCGTCGATCCGTACTATCTGACCTCGAAGGCGCAGGAACTCGGCTACCACCCCGAAGTGATCCTGGCGGGGCGCCGCATCAACGACGGCATGGCCGACTACGTCGCCGGCCGTCTCGTTCAGGTGATCGCGAGCCGCCATCGTCTCAAGGCGTCGACCCGCGTCGGCATTCTCGGCATCACGTTCAAGGAGAACGTGCCCGACATCCGCAATTCGAAGGTCGTCGATCTTTACGAAGCGCTCACGCGCTACGGCATGTCGCCGATCGTCTACGACCCGATGGCCGATGCGGAGCAGGTGCACGAAGAGTACGGCATCAAGCTCTCGTCGCGCGAGGAACTCAACGCGCTGGACGTGCTCGTGTTCGCCGTGCCGCACCGCGAGATCGTCGACACGATCGAGAGCGATCTGCCCGGAATGATTGCCGACGGCGGGATCGTCTGCGATCTGAAGTCGTCTCTCGACGGCGAGCGGATCATGAAAAACAAGCTGACCTACTGGGCGCTTTGAGCGGCAGTACAGACGATATCTGAACGATCATCATGACTCTTTTCAACATAGCGCCTGTTGGTACCTGCCGTATTCACACGCCGCTGCGCCGGGGCGCGGGCCGTTATCCGATCCGTCCGGTGCTGGCCCGCAACTACGGATTCGTCCATACGAGTTCCGAAGCGCTTCAGCAATTGCAGTTCATGTTCGGCCAGAAGGACATTCCGGCCGACGTGCGCACGCTGACGTTTCGGCCCGGTTCGTCCGGGAGCTTCGAAGGGAAGCCGTCGCCCGGCGCCGATCTTTATCTGGTCGAGATTTCTTCGCGCAAGCTGCTGAGCGTCGACGGCCATCCGATCCAGATGAACTACATGGTGCGGCATTTCGGCGATTTCTTCGCCGACAAGAAACGCACCCGCCAGTTCTGGTCGATGGCCGTGCCGAGCCGGATGGCCGAGCGGCGCGCATGGCTCGACCAGGATTTCGCGTTCCAGCGTCTGTCGGCACAGGATCGCGATCTGCTCGCGCGCATTCAGCGGCACGACCTCAAGGATGCCGAAATTTCGGCGGAAATGGAGCAGATCGCGACGATGGTCGGCAAGGACCATCTGGCCTTCGTCACGCACGTCAACGCCGATACGCCCGACAACATGCCCGTCGAGCAGCGGCGCGAGCTGATTAACACCGTGCGCGCGATCGCGAAACGCATGAACGTGCCGTGCTACGACCCGACTCCGCTGATGCGCAAGCTGGGCCAGGCCAACGCAATGGAAAACGGCGGGCTCGATCTGACGCACTACACCGATCTGTTCTCGGACCAGCTGTGCGAGGCCTGGTACACGGAGTTCGTCGTGCCGCGCGTCGATACGTCCGACGTGCAGGCGCCGCCGAAGACCGATGCGGTCCAGCACGAGGACACCGCGGAAAGTCTCGAAGCCGCCTGGAACGCCGGGCGCGTGCTCGAAGTGTCGCAGCGGCTGCGCGGGATTCTGCGCCATGGCGAAAGCAGCCGTCAGCACCGGCTGTTGTTGGGCCGCGTGCAATACGACCTGGGCGACTTCGAGGGCGCGGCCGCGCAGTTCGAATCGTTCGGCGCGGAGCCGGAATTCGACGAAAAGACCAACCTGCTGCTCACCCAGTGCTACTTCGAGACCGGGCGCTACGAGCAGGCTGCCCGGCTCGCCGCGGCGCTGCTCGCCGACGAGCACGAAGCGCCCGCGATCCTGCGCATCTGCGCGGAATCGGCCGGCAAGCTCGGCGATACGGCCACGGCGCTGGCTAACTGGAAGCGCCTGTTCCGTCTGTCGACCGATAGCGCCGACGCAGCCGCCGCCGCGACGGCCGTGCTGCGTCTGCTCGAAACCTCGGGCGATGCCGAGGGCGTCGTGCAGTGGGCAGGCGAAGTGCGCGACGCGCTGCCGGCTCACGCGCCGAGCTTCGTGGCGCTCTGGGAGCGTGCGCTGACGGCGCCGGATCGCGCGGCGCTGCTGGAGCTGGCGCGCGAGCCCGTGGAGATGGACGAGGCCGAGATCCTGGCCCTCGCGCAACGCACGATCGAGCGTGGCTGCGCGACGCCGGCCGCGCTGCTCGCCGCGACCCAGGGGCTCACGCGCAGCAACCGCAAGGAGACGGCCGAATGGATCGCGCGCGCTGCGGCGGCCTGGCTCGACGAGGGCAACGCGGCGCTCGCCTCGGGCGACATGCTGAAGGCGGCGGACCGGCTTCAGGCGCACGCGCAGCTCAATGCGAACAGCAATGCGCTGATTCGCGCGAGACGGCAGCTCGAACGCCAGATGCGTCAGGACGTGCGCGCGGCGCTGATCGCCCGCGATTACGAACGTGCGGCCGGCGTGCTCGCGATCGCGAGTCAGACGCTCACGACATTCCCCGAGCTGGCGAGCTTCCGCATTCGCGTGGCCGAAGCGCTCGACGACATCGACACCGCGCTGGTCTATCTGCGCGATGCGTCCGGGCTCGACGACATCACCGAGAGCACGTGGATCAAGCTGGCTCGCATGGCGGTGCGCAGCGGCTACTACGGCGAGGCGATCGATGCCTATGCGCGGGTGCTGAACTCGGCGTCGAGCGATCCTGCCGCGCGCATCGAGGCGAAGCGCCAGATTCTCGGCCTGCGCAGCCGCGTTATCCGGCTTGCACGGGAAGCGCATCGCGCGGGCGATTACGAACGCGCCTGGGCACTCCTCGAACGTCTGCAGCAGCTCGATCCGGACAACAAGGAAGTCTCGCAGGAGAAGAAGCGCGTGCTCGCGGGGCTGCACGTGAAGGTGAAGTCGCTCGATGCCGCGCACGATGCCGACCGGCTCACGCTGGGCGAGACGATCCTGCGCCTCGCGCCCGAAGACCCGGTCGGCTTGAAGGCGGCGGCGACGGGCGCCATGCGCACGCATCGTTTCGAGCAGGCGCTCAAGTACTGGCAGGCGTTGCGTTCGCGCTCCGCATCGCCGGAACTGATCGACGGAAATATCCAGAAGTGCCGGATATTCATCGATCGCGCCAAGCGCAAGAAGGCCGCCTGACGGGCCGCTGATGCGCCATGCGCCGGGACGCGGGTTCCGGCGCATGGCGAGCGGCCGCGAATGGGGTTGAGGTATTTCCAGGGATAAATGGCTGGGTTCCGGTAATGGCTAAAGCAGGAAAAACAGCAGCGAACGAGAGCACGCTCGCCGTGCAGGCTCGGCCCAAACGAGGCCGGCCGGCAGGCGACGCGGGCACGGCGCACGAGGCCGGCAGGCAGGCCGCTTCGCCGGCAAAGCCGCGTGCGGCCGCAAGGCCCGCGGCCGAGGCGAAATCCGGCACGGCTGCGAAGCCGAAGGCTGTGGCGAAATCCAGGGCGGTGGCGAAGCCGAAGGCCGTGGTGGAACCGAGCGCGGCAGCAGAGATCAAGAAGGCTTCGGCACAACTGGAGGTAGTAGGGGAGCACACGGCTGAGGTACAACCCGAGGCAGCAGCAGAGCCTCAGGCTACAGCACACGCCGAGGCAGCGGCAAAGCCCAGGGTCGCAGCACAACCCGCGGTGGTGGGAGAGCACACGGCTGCGGCACAACCCGAGGCAGCAGCAGAGCCTCAGGCTACAGCACACGACGAGGCAGCGGCAAAGCCCGAGGTCGCAGCACAACCCAAGGCAGCGAAGCCCAAAGCGGTAGCGCGGCCCAAGGCGGCCACGCCGAACACCCCGGCCACGCCCGACGCCGCCGTACCACCGCCGCAACAGCAACAACCGCAGTCCGAAGCAAACGCAGAAGCAAATGCACAACCGCAGGACCTGCCTTCACTGCACGAAGAACTCACACGCCTGCTCGCGGCCTGCACGACGTTGCAGAACGCGCGCAAGCACCTGGGCGAGGCGGAGCGGCTGGCCGCGCAGGACCCCGACGACCGGACCGTGCGTATCGTGCTGCTGCAGATGCGGGAGCGGACCGGGCTCAGCACCGGCCTGCTCGAACAATGGGCCGATCTGCTGCGCGACTGCCCCGACGATCTGATGGTGGCGCGGCACTACGCGACGCGTCTTCTGAAGGAGCGCCGCTTCGACGAGGCCATGGCGGTCGCGGATCGCCATTTTCCCGAGCAGGCGCAGGACACGCGCAAGGCGCTGGCCCGCGCCGAATTTCTCGCCGACATCAAGGCGCACGATGCGTCGGATGCGATCTTCCGGCGCCTCATCGCGGAACACGACCGGCGCCATCTGCGGGTGGCGTTCGCGAAGCGCCTCGTCAAGCGCAGCATGGTGGCCGACGCGATCGAAGTCATCGAGCCGGTCGCGCACGAACTCTCGCCCGACAGCAAGGGCGGCCAGCTCGTCGCGAAGATCGTCGACGACTACACGTTCTACCGCCGCTTCGAATCCGCCGCCGATCTGGCCGGACAGGACATCAAGATCGTCGCGATGCGTCAGGCCATCCTGCGTTTTCGCCATCGCGACGTAGCGCCGCCGCCGCGCGGAAAGCCCGCCTCGGTCGCGCTCGTCACGGGCAGCCTCGGGCCCGGCGGCGCGGAACGGCAACTGACGCGGCTCGCCGTGCATTTGCGGCGTCTCGTGGCCGAGGCCGCCGGTGCACGCGACAGCGCTGCGGACCACGCCACAGGCCACGACGTCAGCGCGATCGAAGTGCTGGTCAAGCAGCACTCGGACCCGGCGCGCGTCGACCGGCCGCAGCGTCTCGACTTCTTTCTGGGCGTGCTGCGCGAGGCCGATGTCAAGGTCTCCGAAATCAACGCGATGCCGGCCGTGTCGGCTGCGCATCAGGACATTCACGACGCGGACCTGCTGCGCCTGCTCGGCAATCTGCCGCCCCAGGTGCACTACGGCGTCACGCGTCTCGCGCCGTATCTGCGCGAACGCAGGTTCGACGTTGTGAGCCTCTGGCAGGACGGCACCTGTCTGTTCGGCGCGCTGGCCGCGCTGCTGGCCGGCGTGCCGACGATCCACCTCGTGTTTCGCGGACTGCCGCCGAATATCCGCCAGGAACGCAATCGTCCGGAGTACGCAGCGTTCTATCGCGCCATCGCCGAGGTGCCGGGCATTCACTTCGTCAGCAACAGCATGACCGGCGCGCGCGAGTACGCCCAGTGGCTCGGGCTACCGCTCGAACGCTTTCGTATCCTCTATAACGGCGTGCCCGAAATGAACGCGCTCGCCTCGGAGCAGGACGAGCAGAAGTGGACGGCGTTCGTCGAGCGCACGGCGGACGCGAGCGAAACGATCGGCGGCGTGTTCCGCCTCGAACCGGACAAGCGGCCGCTGTTGTGGATCAAGCTCGCGCACCGCTATCTGAAGCGGCGTCCGCTGGCGCGCTTCGTTATCGTCGGCGACGGCCGTTTCAGCGACGAGGCGCAGGCGCTCGCCACCGAGCTCGGCATCGCGGGCCGCCTGCTGCTCGTCGGACTCTCGTCGCACGTGGGGTTCTGGTATTCGAAGATGGACGTCAAGGTGATGCTGTCGCGCCACGAAGGTTTGCCGAACGTGCTGATCGAAGCGCAACTGCTCGGCATCTGCGTGGTGTCGACGCCGGCCGGCGGCGCGGGCGAGTGCTTTATCGACGGCGTGACCGGGCATCTGCTCGGCTGCGCGGAGAACCCCGACCTGAACGATGCGTGCGAGAAGATCGAACACCTCGTGCTCAGCGCGCAGGCGGATGCCACCGTGCGGGAGCGGGCGCGGCAGCGGGCCGCCGAACTCTTTTCGGTGGAGGCGATGCTCGCCACGTTCATGAGCCTGTGCCGGCGCGCCGCGCCGGTGGAGGAAAGCCCCTTGCAGGTGGAACAACTCGACAATCTGGTGATGAATTGATGCGGTACGGGCTTGTTGGTTTTCCTGACCGTCTGGTCATGGCTCTGGCTTTCTGTCTCTGCGGCGTTTTGCAGGGATGCGTGATCCCGCGCAGCGGGCCGCTGCTCAGCGAAGTGCAGGCTTCGCGCGATCACAACGACATCGAACTGGTCGGCGTGACGCCGGCGCTCGCGCTCGCCTCGCGCGCGGCGGGCAGCGCGAGCTTTCCGGACGCGTTCCAGCAGGCGCAGCCGGTCGATTACGAAAAACTCGCGCCAGGCGACGGCGTCGACATTTCGCTGTGGGGGCAGGACGGCGTGGGCGTGTTCGGCAACGGCTCGGGTGGCGCGAGCGGCCTGAGCGGCACCGGCGGCATGACGGACCTCGGCGAGATGGTGATCGACGAAGCCGGCACGATCTACGTTCCGCAAGTGGGCCGTGTGCATGCGCAAGGCCTGACGCCGGCCGGGCTGCGCGACGCGATCGAGCGGCGCCTGAGCCGCGTGACGGTCGGGCTCGATGTCAACGTGCGGCGCACGGAACGGCGCGGGCAGACCGTGGCGATCGAGGGCGACCTCAAGAAGCCCGGCGTGTATCCGATCGGGCCGGGCATGCAGCGCCTGAGCGGACTGTTGAGCAAGGCCGCGCCCGACCAGATGAACCCCGAGCAGCTCGCGGTGACGCTGCGGCGCAATGGCGAGAGCGTGTCCGTGCGGCTGTCCGACGTCTATCGCAACAGCGCGGAAGATATCGCCTTGCGTGCCGGCGACTCCGTGGTCGTGCATGACGTCGTCGAGAATCTGACGGTGCTCGGCGCGGCGGGTGCGCAATCGCGGCTCAAGCTCAGCAAGCGCAATTACACGGTGCTCGACGCGCTCGGCGATTCGCGCGGCCTGAACGATTCGCTCGCCAATCCGAAGGCGGTCTTCCTGCTGCGCATCCGCCCGGACGATGCCGGCACCGCCGACACGCGGCCGGTGGTCTATCAGTTCGATTTCACGAAGCCCGAGCAGATGGTGCTCGCCGGCAAGTTCGCGGTACACGACGGCGACGCGATCTATATCTCGGACGCACCGTTCACCCAGGTTCAGAAGGTTCTCTCCGCCTTCAGCGCGACGCTCGGCACCGCGCGTTCCGTGTCCAGCCTGTCGCAGTGAAGGCCGGACATGAGCAACCAGGATCGCATCAAGAACTGGCGCGAGCGCCGGACGGCGCGGCATGCCGGCGACGAGGCCGGCAATGCGGAGGCGGCGGCGAATACCGTCACCGATGCGGTGACCAGCACGGCGCACAACGCAGCAGACAGCGCAGCGGGCACCGCAGCGACCCACGCGGCGCACGGCTTGCGCGCGGCGGACTCCGCGGGCGGCGTGCTGAGCGGCGTACTCGATGCGCTCGCCAGCGCTCCGCACGAGAGCGTGGCCGGGCGGCGGCGCATCTACGCGGCGCTCGAAAGCGAACTCGAGGCGGAACTCGCGCGCGATGGCGTGCCGCCCGAGCGCGCGGAATTGCGCCGGCGCCAGTTGCGCATGGTCGTGCGTCTGCTGGAAACCGATATTCGCGCGGGCATCGACGTGTTGACGGCAGGCTATGCACCGGCCACGCTCGACGCCGACGACGCGCGTCTGGTCGACGGATTCAACCGGCGCGGGCAGCAGCGCAAACAGCAGGAGACGCGCGAAGCACGCCGTCTTGCGTCGCGCGAGGACGTGGCCTTCGAGATCGCGCTGAAGCCGCACGAGGCGCACGAAGTCGCGCTGCTGCGCGAGCGGATCGCCGGGATTCATGCGCGGCAGCATGGCGCGCAGCCGGGCACGCTGCAATCGCGGCTGGCGAGCATCGGGCCGCTGCTGCGGCTCCAGCTGCATATCCTGCAGAGCGAAAGCCGCATCGCGCTGCTGTGGTCCGTGGTCGGTCCCGCCGTGCTGCTGAGCCTGATCTCGTCGCTGTATTTCCTGATGGGCACGCACTACGTGCTCGGCATGGACGTGCCGACGTTCTCGCTGCTGGGCGCGACGACGTGGATCATGTTCCGACAGGCCGTGTTCCGCACGAGCACGAGCTATGTCGCGGCGCGCGGGCTTATCAACCTGGAGTCGGTGACGCCGCTCGCGGTGGCGCTGGTGCAGGGCGGGCTCTTCATCGGCATCTATCTCGGCGTGTATGCCGTGCTGATCGGCGTCGGCCACAGCCTCGGCCTCATTACGCTGCCCGTGCGCTGGTCGGGTGCGATCGCCTATGTCGTGATGATGGGCGGCGCGGGCGTCTCGATGGGGCTGATCTTCGGCAGCATCGCCATCCGCTGGCACTTCTTCTTGCGCTTTGCGCCCGTGATCGAGCGCGGCCTGGAAGTATTCTCGTCGGTCTTTTTCGTCTCCGAACAGTTGCCGGAGCAATACCGCAAGTACTTCTTATGGTCGCCGTTCGCGCATGGGATGCAACTGCTCAGATCGGCGTACTTCGACAGCTATTCGTCGCATGACGCGAGCTTCGCGTATTTCGTCACCGCGCTGGTTTTTCTCGGCGTGCTCGGCGCGGGCATGGAGCGGCTCGCGCGAACCCATGTTCAACCGATGTGAGCGCGCCATGATCCTGATGAACGGTGTGACGGACGTGCCGCGAATTTTCGGTGCGCGGCAGCCGCTGCTGCAGCAGGTCGATCTGCTGATTCCGCAGGGGCGCTATGCGCTGCTCTCGCGGCGGCCGGAATTCCATCGCGCGATCGTCGACGTGATCGCGGGGCTGCGGCCGCCGCGCGAGGGCTTCGTCGCTCACCAGGGGCTCGTGTCGTGGCCGCTCGGGCGGCAGGGCTTCGTGCGCGGCAAGGCGACCGGCCTGCGCATGATCGAGTTCGTCTGCGCGCTCTATGGGCTTGCGCCCACGCCCTGCGTCGAGCTGGTGTCGGACCTGCTGACGAGCCCCGAGTATCTGGCGCGGCCGATGGAGCATTGGCCGCTCTATGTGCGTCAGGAATTTTCCTTTGCGCTCGCGCTCGCGCCGGACTTCGACGTGTATGTCGTCGAAGGTGCAATTCCGTTCGAGGACTGCCGCTTCACGAACCTGTGGCTCGCGCTGTTCGAAGAACGGCTGGTCGGGCGCACGCTGCTTCTATCAACCTACCGTCATCAGCAAATGATGGATTACTGCACCAAAGGTTTGGTCTATGAGCAATACGGCCTTCGGATCAACGACGACCTCGGAGAATGCATCCGCCGGTTCCCGCCCCGGAGATCCCGCAGCGAGTCAGGCGGAGACAATGTGGTCGACATCGGCGTCGGCGTCGGAGACCAGTTCGGCGTCTAGCGAGGAACTGCCGCTCGCGCAGCGCGCCAGGGTGCGCGAGCAGGCGTTGCGGCAGCGCCGCCGCCAGCGGCTCGTGACACTCGGCCTCGTGCTCGTGCCGGTCGTGCTGACGGCGCTTTACGCGCTCGTCTTCGCCGCGCCGCGCTATCGCGCCGAAGCGCGCTTCTCGGTGCGTTCGAGCGCGTCCCAGCCGGCCGCGCAGGGCACCGCGGGCCTGCTGTCGAGCGGCAGCGGCGGCAGCGTGGTGGGCGGCTTCGTCGACGGCTGGGCCGTGGCCGACTTCATCCGCTCGCGCGACGCCATGCGCCAGCTCGACAACCGGATCGGGCTGCGCCGGTATCTCGTGTACACCGGCCTCGACCCGCTGAACCGGCTGTCGCCCGAGGCCGGCGAGGACGCGCTGTACCGCGCCTATCTCGGCGCGGTCGACGTCTCGTACAACATGATCGAGCAGATCGACGTGCTGCGCGTGAGCGCCTTCTCGCCCGAGGATGCGCGCACGCTGTCGGACGCGCTGATCGGGCTGGCTCAGCAGTTCGTCAACAACATGGACGAAAAGGGCGTGACCGATACGCTCAAGGTCAGCAAGGAGGCCGTGACGCGCGCGGAGAAGGAGGCGATCGGGGCGCGCGGCACGCTGACCGACTGGCGCGTGCGCAACGGCAATATCGACCCCGAGGCGGAAGCCGGCATGTTGCTGAATCTCTCCGCGCAGCTGGAGGCCGAACTCAACACTGCGAAGATCAATCTCGACAAGATCCGCGCGCTGAACAACCCCGAGCATCCGATGCTGAAGCCCGCGCAGATGCAGGTGAGCGCGCTGCGCAAGCAGCTCGACGAGGTGCATGCGCGCATGAGCGGCAAGGGCAACACCGACGCGAGCCGGCTGAAGTCCTATCAGGCGCTGCTGAACGCGCAGACTTTCGCGGACCAGAATCTCGCCTCGGCACGGCAGAACTATCAGCAGGCCTTTACCGACACGCTGCGGCTGCAACGCTACCTCAGCGTGATCGCGCGCCCGTTGCCCGAGGGGCGGCCCGGCAGCCCGAATACCGGCGTGCTGCTGATCGAGGCGCTGGCCGTGGGGTTCGTCTTCGCGTTTGCCGTGCGTGCCGCCGAGGCGCTGTACCGGGAGTTCAGGCATGGCTGAGCCGGTGACCACACGCGCCGGGCATGGCGAACGCGATGAACGCGGCGAGCGTTCCGCACGCGCCGGCACGCTGGCGCCGCTCGAAGCCGCGAAGCGGGCGATCCGCACGGAAGCGTGGGAGCCGGGGCTGGCGCAGCTCGACGAGATCGAGCGCGGCGGCGGCCAGCTCGACGCTCATGCCGGCCTGCTGAAGGCGATCGCGCTGATCCGCTCGCGCGGCTTCGCGGCCGGAATCGGCGGCCTCGACGCGCAGCGGATTCGCGAGGCGCAGGGCCGCGCCGACGTGCGCCGCCTCGTGGTCGCGCCGCTCGTCAAGTCCGGGGCGCTGGCCG